>CAYNEU010000001.1:0-7586 GCA_964396275.1 uncultured archaeon
CAAGAAGTTATAAAAGAGCTTAACAAGAGAAATTTAAGGGATAAATATAAAGTAATTATTGGAGGATCTCCGACCTCCATTGCGTATGCTAATGAAATTGGTGCTGATGGATGGGCTGACGATGCTATTGAATCAGTTAAACTAGTAAAAAAATTACTTGGAGTTAATAATTAGGAGCTGATTATCAGATGAAATTAAACAGAATTGAAGTTCTCTCACGTGATGAAATACAAGCTATCGATTCTTCTACTTTAACAATCCTGACAAAGATGGGAATTAAAATAGATTCACCCTCTGCTAGAACTTTATTGAAGAAAAATGGAGCAGAAGTTGATAATAATAGCCTCTATATTAAACTACCAGAGTCTTTAATTAGAGAAAAACTAAAAGAAGTTCCAGATTCCTTTAAATTGCATGGACCAGATGGCAAATTTAATTTTGAGGTGAATACCACTTCCACTCAATTTGCTACAATTGGAACACCAGTAAAAATTTATGATCCAAGTAATAAGACTGGTGTCCGAAAAACGGTTTTAGCAGACACTATCAAGCAGATTAGGATTGTTGATTCTTTAAAAAATATCAATTGCTCTCATATTGATGTCTGGCCTAATGATGTTAATTATCTCTCCCTTCACGCTCATTGTATTTATCAATGGGTTCATAATACTCGAAAACCTTATGGTCTTGGATGCTTAGGAAGAGTAGCAAGCCAAGATATGATGAATATGGCATCTATCATAGTTGGAAGTGAGGAAGAACTCATTAAAAATGCTCGCTTTGTAGGGTTCATGAACCCAACAAGTCCTTTGCATCTCCCTCAATTGATGACAAATGGTCTTGAAATTTTTGCTAAATATAAACAACCAACAATAATCGCACCAGAAGCATTAGCGGGATCAACAGCACCCGTGACTTTAGCTGGTCTGATAACTCAAATCAATGCAGAAATCATTGGAGGAATAATTTTAGCCCAACTATATAATTCTGGAGCTCCTGTCTTTTTTGGTACAGTTTCTACCATTACGGATATGAAATCCGGGAACGCTGCATTAGGTTCAATTGAAACAGGACTTATTACTACTGCGATTGCTCAAATGGCTCGTTATTATAACATACCTTCGAGAGGACCTGGTGGTATTACAGATTCAAAAGTACTCGATGTCCAATGTGGTTTTGAAAGATTACAAACATTATTAGTTGCAGCGCAAGCAGGAATAAATTATATCACATGTGCTGGAACGTATGAGGAAACATTGGTAGAAGCACTAGAACTCCTTGTAATTGATGATGAGTTAGCAGATATTGTAAAACGTTTACTTAGAGGGGTTAATGTAAACGAAGATACAATTGGGTTAGATGTTATAGAAAAAGTGGCTTTAAGTCCGAAAAAGGGTGTAAATTACTTAGGTGAGGCTCATACTCGTAAGTTCATGAGAGATGAATTATTTATACCTTCTCTAATTGATAGAAATAGACGTTCTACATGGCGTAAAAAAGGATCAAAAGATATAATTGCACGAGCTGGAATGAAGGTAGAACAAATTCTCCAGTCATTTAATCCTCCCAAAGTTGATAATGAAATTGAAAACAAGCTTTTAGATTATATAAAAGAAGTTGAAAGTAGAACTCTAGAATATTATAAAAAAGTAGAAGGGATATCTGCAGGAACGGTATCTCTCCCAGGTACAGAAATAAATGTTAAAGATAAATAGACTTATTTCAACTTTTCTTTAATTTTTTGAAGGATTTCTATTATATTTATCCGTAGCATGAGATATACCGTAATTACAGTGAAATATAAAGTTACTATACTGAATATCCAATTTTCTCCTCCTAAAAACATGCAAATATTGAGCATATTGTAGGCAAAAATAAGCATTAATCCGAGTTTTCCAAACCATACCCAAAAAATTGTCTTTTTAACATCATATTTTATCAATCCTAAAGGTACTGTTATCATATCATCATTTAAGGGTGTAATCCCAAAAAGATATATGAGAAATGGAGCAATTTTTGGATGATTGACTAAATATTGTTGATATTTTTTTAGATTTTCAGTTCTATCCGCAGAAATTACTTCTGAAGCTCCTCTACCTATAAAATATCCCACCATTTCTCCTACGAGACATCCTAAGGAGGCAATAAATCCAACTAAAAGAGGAACAAAAATATTTAACTGTCGAAAAGGCTCAGAACTAAAACAGACCACAAAAGTATATGGAGTAGGAACAGGAAGTAAGTTTCCAACCATACAGACCCAAAATGTAATTAGAAGGCCAGAATTAATGTCTTGAAATTGCGGATGTCTTGAAATATTTTCTATAGCTTCTCTATGAGAAATATTTACTAAAAGATCTAACGATAGAATTGTTAAAAACACAAATATAATAATAAAGACAACATCAATCTTTTTCAGTTTCAATATAAATTACACAATTTTTTTTAATAATTTAGGGTAAAGGATTTAGAATTATATATTTAATTATTTAAAATATATTAAGGCATTGAAAGTGCTATAAAAAGAATTGAAAGTACAATACTGATAAAAATCACAATAACAAGTATTAAACCAAAAGTTTTTCTTTTCTTTTGTCTCCTTGTTATTGTGGTTTTACGCTTTGGAGATGGTCGACGTCTAACATGAGACATTGTATCCAATTCAACAGGGATGATTTTAGATTTAATTATCTTTGTTATCAGATTTTTGTAGAAGTTCAGTTAATACTACATTATTATATGAGAAAAGCATCCTAGGGATGTAATTTTCAGCCAAATATGGTCCATCATCAATTTCTTCTTTTAGTGGGAAGAGCTTTTTCTCTTTTATTACTGACCCTAAATAATTTCTATCATATTCTTTATAACCAAATACTTTATTTTTAACTATGACTATTTTTCGTTCATATCCTTCAGGTACTCCAGCCTTCTCAAGAAGTAATAGTATCTTTTCTCTAGATAAGGATTCAATTAATTCTAAATCGTGTTCAGTTTCTTTATATACAGGTCCCGTCTGTGCTTCTACATAATCGGGTTCTTCTTCTAAACCGACAGCTACTTTGAAACCTAAAGTTTCATTATCTTCATCGACTGCTGAAATCTTAAAACCAATTCCATATCTATCCCGGATACTAGGTGCTAATTTGGCGGCTATAAATTTCATTCTCGTAGTTGTATTACTTCCATGCCAAATCCAGACTCTATATCGAGTTGGGTCAACAATTAGGAGTACGAAATCTGGATCTAATAATTCAGTTAATTTAATGTCTTCTTCTACCTCTAATTCTTGAAATTCATTCAATTCATCATTATATTGGAAAACGATTATTTTCTCTTTTTCTACTTCTGGGATCTTTTCATCTGGCATAATACTGGTTTAACAGTGTTCGTTATATATAACTATATAATTTTACTAATATATTATTATTTTTAATTTAAAAATAGATGGTTCTACATCTAAATATTTATTCAAGAAACTCAAATAAAGATCTAATAAACAGTTCTGGTTCATGTGGATATATAGCATGAGCACTATTTTCGAAAATAATAAGCTTTGCTTTAGGTATTAACTCGGCTAATATTTCACCATTCTGGGGTGGAACAAGAATATCATATTTACCTTGCATAATTAATGTTGGAGTAGCCATTTTTTTGAGTTTCCTGCACGTGTTAAAATTAAACATTGCTTTAACTTGTCGAACATAACTACTATATGGAATACGGCATTTAAGAATTCTTTGAATTTTATCATCTATATATTCAGGATTATTTTTAATAAAATCTTTAGTAAATACTAAAGATATGGTGGCTTTAGCCATTCTTTCTGGCGTTAAACCTTCAACTGCCCCTATTATTAATTTATATGCAGCAAGATCTGGAGGGACTGTTTTCCTTCCTCCACAAGCAGCACCCCATAGAATGAGTTTTTCAACTTTTTGGGGATAACTTAAGGCTACTTCTTGTGCTATCATTCCTCCCAATGAAAAACCAAAAACATGCGAACGTTCAATATTTAAAGCATCCATTAACCCAACAGTGTCATCAGCCATCATTTTTATAGAATACTCACCCTCAGGTATGTCAGTTTGACCTGATCCCCTGTTATCAAATGTTATTACTTTAAATTTTTTCGAAAGCGCATCGATTAAGGGTTTATCCCATACTTTAAGACAAATGGAAACTCCTGTTATCATTAGAAATGGGTACCCATCTCCTTGAATTTCATAATTAATAGATATATCATTAACTTTAATTTTAGGCATAGAAAATATTCCTCTAATATTATTACAAATAGATTTCTTTATTCAGAATTATTTTATTTTAAAAAAAAATTATTTAAAAACTTTAACAAATATTATAAAATCATTTTAAAAACTCTATTAAACTTTCAATAAATTTATCACGTTCTTCTACATAAGGAACATGTGCACTATTGTTAAATAAAATAAGCTTCGCTCCTCGTATGAATTCCGCTAAAATCTTACCATTCTGGATGGGAATCAATATATCTTTTGTTCCATGCATGATAAGTGTTGGTTTTTTAATATTTTTCAACTTTTCACATGCATCAAAACTCTCAATTGCTTTTATTTGTCGATTATAATTTTTTATTGATGTTTGCATCTTGCTCATATTCTGAATTGCAAGTTCTACAAATTTAAGATTTCTTTTTAGGAATTTTTCAGTATAAAATATTGATAACATATTTCTAGCAATTTTCTCTAAAGACAATTTTTCTTGGGGTTGATCTAAAATTTGATTAACTTTAGACGAGGTCGGAATTAATCTAGATTGTCCACAATGAGAAGAGCATAAAACCAATTTATTAACTCGTTCAGGGTAATTTAAAGTTAATTCCTGGGAAATCATACCTCCCATGGAATGTCCGAATACATTAGCTTTATCTATATTTAGAATATCCATTAAACCGATTGTATCCTCTACTAACGTATTCAAAACATAATCGTTATCTGAGTTATTTGAACGCCCAGTGCCTCTATTATCAAAAACAATTACTCTATGGTAATTAGCTATCTTTTTTAATAAAGATTTTCCCCACCAATCGATGTTAGCTTGTAATCCTAAAATCATCAGTAGGGGAAATCCTTCACCATACTCCTCATAATATATATTAATATCACTAACTTGGACTTTTGGCATGAATTATTTTTTTATTTTTTTATTAGATATACATATCAATACATTTGAAGTAGAACAATTATTGATAAATGCGGGAAGGGAGATTTGAACTCCCGAACTCCTACGAGAATGGGTTCTGAGCCCATCGCCTTTGACCAAACTTGGCAATCCCCGCAAAGTTTTTGTAAGTAGTCTAAATTACTTATTTTTTTAAATAATAATTATTTAAAATTCCTAAAAATTTTAATCATTACTTTTAAATTTCATTTCCTTCACAGAAAGATGCAAGAACTTTTAGAAAAAATTCAATCACTTACAGCTAGTGAAGTTAAAACTCATGTGGATGTTCGGTTAACCGAATTTAATGAGATTAAGACTTACTCTCAAGATTTGATATTTAAAGAGCTCTGTTTTTGCATCATGACTGCTAATTGTAGCGCTTCGAAATGTATGGAAGTCCATGAACGCATTGGGGATGGGTTTCTCACACTTTCTGAGACAGATTTAGCAAATACTTTCAAAAAATTGGGATATAGGTTTCCAAATGTGCGGTCAAAGTATATCTTTGAGGCTAGAAAAAAAATATCTCAGTTAGGAAGCACTATTAAATCTACTGATAATGAATTAGATGTACGAGAATGGATCGTGAAAAATGTAAAAGGGATTGGCTATAAGGAAGCCAGTCATTTCTTAAGAAATATTGGTTATAATGATTACGCTATCATTGATTTTCACATTATAGATCTTTTAGTTAGTTATAATCTAATTCAAAAACCAAAATCAATGACTAAAAAAAAATATCTCGAAATTGAGGAGATATTAAAAAATATAGGAGAGAAACTTAATTTAAATTTAGCTGAATTAGACTTGTACTTATGGTATATAGAAACGGGAAAAATTCTTAAATAGTCAAGATATTTAAAAATCAAATAGAAAATAAAAATAAAAAGGGAAATGAAATGGATCCTACGTGCCATAAATGTAATAGCATTAATTTTTGCATCCGTGGAAAACCAAACGAAAATATAGAAAACTGTCCTATGATTGTGAGTTCTGAAATTGAAGATGAAGCATTCAATCGTTATAAAACTGACGAGGTTATAAAAAAAACCACAAAAATGGCATCTATTGTGGAAGCTTCAGGATATATTCATTGGCCTCGTTTAAAAGATACTATAGAATTTGCTACAAGAATGGGTTATAAAAAAATCGGATTAGCTTTTTGCGTTGGTTTAAGAAGGGAAGCAAAAAAGACAGCAGAAATTTTAGATAATTATGGTTTTGAAGTATGTTCGGTTTGTTGTAAAACGGGATCAATTGAAAAAACAGAAGTAGGCGTTCCTAAAGAGTTTACAATCTTCTCGAAAACGGGATATCCTCTTGGTTTTGTTACATGCAACCCTGTTGCTCAAGCAATGCTATTAAACAAGGCTAAAACAGATTTAAACTTGATAGTTGGTTTATGTGTGGGACATGATATTACGTTCACGCAACTCTCAAATGCTCCAGTCAGTACTCTAATTGCAAAAGACAGATCAAATCCACATAATCCTGCGGCCGTGTTATATACATCATATGGAGACTCGTATTTTGCGAAAGACTTAAAAATCAAGCGGGAAGAGAAGAAATAAAATTGTAAGTAAACAATAAAGAAAAAAAGTAATGGGCTTATAGAAGTATCTTATATTATACTTCACTTATGAGTTCTCATTAAAAATCAAGTAAATTTAAATAGTAAATTGTGAAATTCTACTTTAAGTATTAGGAAGAAATTGAAGTGATTTAAAGTAAGATATCCAAATAAAATAATCGAGTTTGTTAATAAGCTCCCTGAGGGTCACTCTGGTTTAAAAAAGTTACTTAAGAAAAATTATAAAAGAATAAATTTTGATAAATTAAAGCCTTTTAATCCTAAAAGTGAATTAGTAGAAGTACAGAATTTTTATAAGCAAGTTATTGAAGAGATTTTTTTACCAAGTCCAGAAGCCTTAGAATTGCTTAAGAATTTGTCAGTTATAAACACAGAGATAGAAACTAATATTGATTTAAAAAGTATTAAGACTTCCTATAAAGTTCCAAAGATCGAGAATTCCTTCAGTGAATTATTGAATATGGGTTTTATAAGAAAAAAAGAAGGTAAAGAAGACATATATGAATTTTCATTTCCTGAAATTAAAGATATTTTAGAAGGCCTATCTGATGAAACATCTCATAAGAAAGCTATAAAATACTATAAGAATAAAAAAAAGAAATGGAAAGTTGACATTTTAGATGATATTGAGGTTCTTTTTCATAAGGCAAAATTAAATCCAACTCAGGAATTAGTTGATGAATTTTTAGCAATTGCTAATAATATAGAACAATTTGATTTTAGACATAAAAGATTGATTGATGTTGCACAAGAATTATTTATACTTGAGGATAAATATAAAGCTCCAATTCTAATC
>CAYNEU010000002.1:0-2212 GCA_964396275.1 uncultured archaeon
TATACACGTAAGAAGAAAATTAGATTTGGCTCTTAAATTTTATTTAATAGTCGTACTATAATATAAACCATAAGTATGATTTATTGCTTAAATTCATAAAATCACTCTTTAGAATCGATTATTTCTTCTTTTTACTTCTCATTGCTAACTCCATTGAAAAATCTTTTTGACAAACCTCATTAAGAGAGCAAATCTCGCACTTTGGTCTGATTGGTATACATATTTGTTGTCCAAATCTTACAAATAATCTATTTAATTTTAACCAAAATTCCTTAGGAATTGTATCTCTTAACACTTTTTCTGTTTGTAGAGGATTCTTGGTTTCTACCCACCCTAATCTGTTGCTTATGCGGTGTACGTGTGTATCCACTGGAATAGCAGGCACTTTAAAGGCATAAACTAATACACAATTAGCAGTTTTACTACCTACCCCAGGTAAACTCATCAATTCTTCATAATTTTCTGGAACACTGCTGTTGTATTTATCAATTAAAATTTTTGATACTTCTTTTATTCGAGCAGCTTTAACCTTATAAAATCCCGATGATTTTACAAGTTGCTCAATTTCTTCAATATCTGCTTCAGCGATTTTTTTTGGAGTATCATATTTAGCAAATAATCTCTCAGTTGCAATTCTAGTATTTGCATCTTTAGTCCGTGCTGATAATATAGTTGAGATTAATATTTTAAAAGGGTCTTGCTTTTTTCTAGCTAATTCGTCTAAATGCGCTTCTCCTTCTAGTTGTTTTTCAATTTCGTCTAATATCTCGCTATAATTCATATTTCCTCATTTTTTTTCTAAAACATAAATCTTTCTTTTTACAATTTGGCCCTTTTTAGCATCAATTAAAGTTCTTACTTGTTGCTTGCGAAATTTAAGTTTTGGATTAGATTTATTATTTATCCTATTAAGATCTAACATTGGTACAATTCTATAGTTATTCTTAGTGGCAATTTTCTCAATATTTACTTGAATATCATTTCCATCAACAGTACTGATAATTGGGGATATAAAACAAATTCTTGAATTAGGTTTTAATATTTTATAAGCTTCTTTGAGAAAATCATCATATAAAGGCGTTAATTCGGTCTCTATTAAATTTCTAGCTTGTGAATAATATGGTTTTTCTGTATAAAATGGCCCTAATTCTGGTTCAGTGCATATACCATCAAAGAAATAAGCTTCAAATTTATTAGATAAACTTCCAGCATCTTGTTTTACTATTCTTTGATGAGTAAATGGAGGTATTTCTTCTTCTAATAACTCCAATAACCAATGTATATTACGAATTGTGTTATTTACTTTCATAAAATCATTATCTGACCCATAGATTTGAAAATCTTGTAATAGAGCAAACAATGCAATTGTTCCATTTCCAATAAATGGATCCAGAATTTTCTTATTTTCTCTATTTTCAAATATGTTTAAAAAATTTAACAAGGTCAATGTTAACTTTGGAGAAATAGAACTTTTAAATTCTTTATGAGGTCTTCCTTCATCAATCTCTTTTTTAAAATTTGGATCATCTGTAGTAAATGTTCTTGCGAGATACACACCTTCTTCTGTAAACCCAAAAATTATTTCTGCTCTATTTTCATTAAGCAGGTCATATTTGATTAAATGATGAGGAAAAATTGGATTCAAATTACCTGATTTGATATTTTCTTCAGGATATTGATAATATAGTGCTTTTTCCGCACCCTTTTGTTTAAGAATTTCCATAATTTCTTTATTTAGAAATGGTAGAAAATGTTTCACCAGAACTTCAGTATAATATTTGTCGTCATAAAGATTAGGATAAATAGAAACAGCAAAAAACATACTTTCATAAATTTTAGGAAATATTGCTTTTTTACCTACTATATTTTTATCAATGATACTTATAATATTCTTTCTTGCTCTTTCAGCTAATTTAAATTCTTCAAGTTTTGGAGGAAATGCATTTTGAATTGTTTGAATGTTAACAAAATCATAGACTTCTGCAATTTTTTGGCATCCTCCTAAAATAAATTGTATATCCATAAGCTTATTTACATAAATATGGTCTTGATGTAAATTTTCGAATTCAACTATTGCAATATTGCTAGAATAATCAATAATTTTCCCCTTATTTTGAGAATATTTAAGATAATTATCTAATTCTGCAATTGAGAGTTTCCAATTTGATCCTAATACAAATATAAATCTGTTCATAAATTATAATAGAAATAA
>CAYNEU010000003.1:0-2368 GCA_964396275.1 uncultured archaeon
TATAGGATAAAAAGAAAATTGTATCCTATACCAATTATTCTCGTTGTGGCTATAGCGGGGATTTTAGCCTATTTAACTTATGTTGAAGCAGGATTTCGAGGCGGCGGCGGATATTTTTCAGAAAGTGAAATGGGCGCATTAGGAGGGCTATTAAATGGTTTAATTTATACAGCGTTAGCAGTTGTCTCAGCATTTATAATTATTTTCATAATTAAAAGAAAAGGTATTGGTGTTTTAATGTATATCTTTGGATTTAGTTTTGGATTTATTGGATTTTTTCAAACTTATTTTTTTGGTTATATATTAATATATTTATTATTTTACAGAATGCCACTTTTATTCTATTTATTTTACTATGAATTGATCCTTCTAGCAGCAGTGTTTACAATAATAATGCTCTATTTATATTTCACTTCAAGATCAATAAAAATTAAAAATTTTATTGTTCTATATATAGGTCTATTAATTGGAGCATCAATGGGAGTTTTAATGCCTTTATGGACTACTTTAGCTATTCTAATTGGGATTTCGTGTTGGGATATTTTCGCTGTGCTTTATAAGCATGGACCAATCAAGCAAATGATTGATATCGCATCAAATCCAGAGGAAGAGAATATTTTATCAGAACCTGAATTAAAGCAAAAGATAGAAACCGGAGAATATGAGTATGACACTTCGAAATTAGAGATTGGAATAGGTGATCTCGCATTTTACAGCATGCTTACTTCTAGCGCTCTTATTCAATCTAATAATTTATTAGTGATGATTTTTACTGCTTTTGCAATATTAATTGGTACTGGGATTACTATTTCCGGATTAAAAAGAAATAAAATCCTACCTGGTTTGCCCATTTCAATTTTTCTAGGGATAGGAACAATGTTGTTCTCATGGTATTTGTTTTCAACTTTTTTTAATTAATCAAAATCACATTTTTTTAAGGAAATAAAGTTTAAGTTTATGTTCTAAATAAAATTACAAACATTGGAAATGAAGATTAAAACGATGAGTAATATAGATGATATAAATTTAATAGCAGTTATTGGTGCTGGAACTATGGGTCATGAAATAGCCCAAGTTGCTTTAATGGGTGGTTTTAAACCGGTAATATTAAATGATCTAAATAATAAAATTCTCGAGAAAGCAGCAAACAAAATTGAAAGTGGTTTAAAAAGATTAGAATCCAAAGGAAGGCTAAAAGAGGGACAAACAGCTTCTAATCTAATGGAAAATCTAATAAAAGAAGAAGATCTAAAAAAAGCTGTTTCGCAAGCAGATTTCATTGTTGAAGCAATACCAGAGATTATGGAACTTAAACAAGACCTTTTTAACAAATTAGGGACATTAGCCCCCAAACATACGATCTTTGCTACAAATACATCAACAATGAGCATCACAAAAATTGCCTCTTCTTCTGGACGGCCGGATAAAGTAATTGGATGCCATTTTTTTACTCCTATTGTTGTACTTAGATTAATCGAAATTATTAGGGGTGATAAAACTTCAAAAGAAACAGTAGAAATTGCTAAAAAAGTTTGTCAACGACTTCCTGCGCTAAAAGGAAAGAGATTCTTACCTGTTCTTGAAAAAGAGAGTCCTGGTTTCATTGTGAATCGGCTTACAATAGGAACTAGTGCTTATCTGAATTGGTTACTTGATTTTGCAATTGAAAATCATATTCCATTAGAACAAATAGATGCGGATACAAAAGAATTAATGGAGATTGGGCCATTTGCAAGATTGGACTATTTAGGTCTTGATGTGATTTATAATGTCTTGAAATATTTTGAAGATGTGATGTCTCCTCAATTTGCTCCAGGAAAAATTTTAACAAAATTAGTTAATGAAGGAAAATTAGGAAGGAAAACAGGGAAAGGGCTTTTTGAATGGAAAGACGGACAACCAATTATAAATAAGGATATTAAAGCTGGGCTTTTTGATCTCGACCTTTTTATAGCTATTCAATTGAATGAAGGTTGTAAACTTTTAGAAGATGGTATTGTTTCGGGGTATAAAATAATTGATGATTCAATGATGGCTGGAATGTCTACGCCTGGACCATTTAGCGCGGGTAAAAAAAACTTTGAGAAGTGGACTAAACTTTTAGAAGATTTCGTAGAAAAATCAAATATTAGTTATTTAAAACCTTGTGAATTGATGAAATCTGGTAAATTTATTCAAATGCGAAAGTAGTAAATTAATAATGACAAATTATAAATGTTTATTTTTTAATATAAATAGAAGAGTATATATATCAATAATATTGAGATGACAATTATTGACGAATATCTATATCAGCAAGAGAAATTCGTTGAGAAATATGGTGATAAAACGATCGTCTTTATGCAAGTTGGATCTTTCTTTGAAGCAT
>CAYNEU010000004.1:0-1937 GCA_964396275.1 uncultured archaeon
CCATATATATGCCCTCAACGGAAAGCTTTATAATTTATTTAAAATCTCTTGTAATTTAGTATATTCTAATAGTAATTGGCGCAATTCCACCGCATCGTCTTCCGCATTTTTATAAATCCCCTTACGTGCTTTTTCTAAGAATTCTACTTCCCAGTTCATATTTAGCCAAATTTGAAGAGCAAATTATAATTTTCGATTTTGGGAAATAAAATGAATTATAGGAAAAATTAAAAGTTTTTTTACGAAAAATACATATATATGGGAAGATGAAATTCGTAAACTTGAAAGTAATTCTAAAAATAAGTTAACTGAGATTTAAATCATAATTAATGCAAGAGTGAACAGAATGGAATCGATTAATAAACGACGAGTAGGAAAGGAATATCCAAGAAGTAGTTTAATACTATTATCTGCAGCTTATATTACTATGCGGAAGAGAAATGATGTTTTTAAATAAGAAAAAAAATGATTTATAAGAACTTTATACTATTCCACTACATAATCAATTGAAAACTGATTATATGCAGAGTTATTTGTAATAAAAAAATCAAACGAACCATATCCATGAATTTCAATGTAATTAACACCATTACTATATACAAATCCAGATGATTCAACTAATAAATATTGGCCTGTAAAATCGCTTTTTGTGTATTCATCTTCAATAAAAAAATCATCAATTCCATTTTTCATAAGAATTATTTGATATCCTTCATTAGCTAAAATGCCTTCTAATGCTGTAGAAATATGAATTTTATACATACCAGCTTTTAATAATGTAATACGAGTGTTATTATTCGAAACAGAAATATATTCAGAATTATTTAAATAATTATCTTGTAATGCAACAAGCCAACTAACATCTGATTGATAAGGAGCAATATCTTTATTTGTTTCAAGGTCATCCCATATGCCTACAACAATATAACTTGTCAAATCATCAAGATCGGAACTGATTTCTTGTTGATTATTCCATACAATAAATGCAAATCCAACGCCTACCGCTCCAATAATAATTCCTAAAATTCCTAAAACTGTTCCACCACTTCTCATTTAATTTCACTTTTTGTTTTTTGATTTATTAAATTTTTATCAGATTTTTTACCTATAGCTAATAAGTACAAATATACATTATATAAAAGTTCTCTCCGTAGTTGATTACTAAAATCTTATTGAGTATAAGAATAACTTTGAAAATAATATTCTATAGGACAGCTTAGATCATTAAAACTCTTAAATTTAGAAATGAATCAATTAAAAACATAGGTATATTCTCCTCAAGAAGAAAATTCAAGAATTAAACCTCTTTACTAATAATCTCATCAATATCCACATTCATAAGGTTTTCATTTGCCTCCTTCCCAATCTTAAGAAGTGTTAGAATAATGCTACGATCCAAATGTGGATATTCTTTTAGAATTTCGGATATTGAGTAATTTAATCCGATTAATTCATAGATTAAAGCAACGTGAATTCTAGTACCCTTAATAATAGGCTTTCCTCCAAGAATTTCCGGATTACTTTCGATAATATCTGACATTTTCTATGATACTATATACTATATAGTATATGCTAAAAAATTTAATTTAATAGCTATAAAAAGATCGTGAAACGGTTACAGAACTAAAAACTAACCTTAATGTGTCTATTTATTGATAATTAAGATTTCAATTTTTATTAAATTGATTCTTAGAAATTTAAGATTTATGGGATAATAATTGTTAGATAAGTTTTAGTAGAGATACGTGAAATAACCGAATATTAAATTAAAAAATATTATTTTTTAATACCCTCTAACACAAATTTTAGAAGGATAGGAATATCATGCTCTGGTTCTCCTTTCATTGGGGATTCTATAACTTTCTTCATTCCTCGAATATGAAAATGATGAGGGCGTGTTTTTACATTCCATATATCATCATAATTATCAAAACGCA
>CAYNEU010000005.1:0-8556 GCA_964396275.1 uncultured archaeon
CCAGTATCTCCTCTTCTGAGGGGTAATACTGATGTTGGTCACTGCCTATTGCTAAATTACCATTTCGATATCTGCCAGGATTTCTTTCTGCTGCTACCTCATATTTATTAAAATAATCTAAAATGAGTTTTAAGTTCTTAAGACTAGGTTGACCAATTTCCTCAAGAATCTTAAAAATAAATGAATCTGGCTTTCTTAAATAGTCATGGATGGTATC
Source organism: uncultured archaeon (assembly GCA_964396275.1). GTDB lineage: Archaea > Asgardarchaeota > Lokiarchaeia > Sigyniarchaeales > SOKP01 > Loki-b32. The sequence goes on from CAYNEU010000005.1 coordinate 218, forward strand.
TGGAGTTGTTTTTGGTTTATAATCAGGAAATAAATCTTTTTCATTCAAAACTTATTTAACACCGATTTATATATATATCGTCAAAATTTATAAATCCCAACTTTTATCTTTAATTATTAGATTTAGATTTTTTAAATTTCAAATTATACATTTATACTCATGAATAATCAAATAAAACCACTTTCTGAGATGGAGAACAATGAAAGGCCAATTTATATTTTCAAGATTTGCATTTTAGGTCAGGAAAGAGTCGGCAAAACATGTATCGCTAAGAGATTGTGTTTTAACACATTTGATGTAAATACAAAAGAAACACTAGGAATTGAATTCTACACAAAAGATATTCCTGTTGTTGTTAATGAAGATAACTCTTTTGTTCGAATTAGTATATGGGATTTTGGTGGACGTGAACAATTCAAAAAGTTGTTTCCATATTACATCAATGGGGCTAATGGAATTTTTATGGTCTTTGATCTAGTAGATATTCAAACGTTACTAAGATTAGACTGGTGGTACGAAAGACTTGGTGAGTATCATCAAGTAAATACCCCAAGAATGGTTATTGGAGCTAAAAGTGATCTTGTAAAAACGGCGGACGAAAAAGCGCGGGTTGACGGTTTAGTAATCGATAGGTTCATGAAAAGGCATAATGAAGTTGATTTTTATAAAACATCTTCAAAAGAAAACTATAATATTGAATCGATCTTTAAAGACCTTGTCATTAAAATATTAGAAAGAAATGGATTAGATTATGATAAACTTACTTAAAGAGATATAATTTATCTTTTTACAGATTATGAGTTAATGCTTTATTTTGAGGTAATATCGGTATGGTTCAAATTTTTCATGAAATAGATGGAGATCTTTTAAATATCAAAAATAAAACTATAAGTATTATAGGGTATGGAAATCAAGGGAGAGCTCAAGCGCTCAACTTAAGAGATTCGGGTTTAAATATAATTGTGGGCAATATTGATGATAAATATAAAAATATTGCTATTAAAGATAATTTTTCAGTTTATCCAATTGAAGAAGCTACGAAAAAATCAGATATAATCTTTATCCTCCTCCCCGATGAGATAATGAATGAGATTTTTGAAAAGAGTATTAAACCTTATTTGAGAGCTAATTCAGTTATTGTTTTTGCGAGTGGATATAATGTTGGTTTTAATCTATTAATACTCCCTCCGTTTGTAGATGTATTGCTGATTGCCCCTAGAATGATCGGTGTTGGCGTGAGAGAGAATTTTCTCAAAAATGAAGGATTTTTTAGTTTCATCGCAATTGAACAAAATGCTTCTGGAAACGCAAAAGAAATCTTGCTTGCTTTAGCTAAAGGAATTGGTACATTAAAAAAAGGTGCAATAATGTTGTCCTTCAAACAAGAAGCTGAATTAGATTTATTTAATGAACAAGGATTTGGACCCGCTTTTGGAAGGGTTTTATTATCGAGTATTTACACTTTAATTGATGCGGGTTACCCTCCTGAAGCCGTATTAATTGAAATGTACATGAGTAATGAGATGTCTTATACATATAAGAAGATGGCAGATGTTGGGTTGATAAAACAAGTAGATTTTCATTCTCAAACAAGTCAATATGGAGCTATGAGCAGAGGCATACGATTCAGAAAGCTACCTCTAAAAGATAAGATGCAACAAATATTAAGAGAAATTCAAGATGGCGACTTTACCAAGGAGTGGGAAAAGGGCGTTACAAAACTAAAATTTAAGCTGATAAAATATTTTGCTACAAAACAGAAAATTAATAAATTAGAAAAACAAGTACGAAAGAACCTAAAATTAAAAATCTATGATATCTATGAAGAAAATCCCCCAACTAAAGAGGAAATGGAAAAATTAACAGAGATTACTAATGAATTAAAGCTCTTTGAACAATATTTTGAATGATTAGTACAATTATATAATAACATATTTTTATTTATTTCTCCTTCTTTTTGTCAATATCTTCAATTCTTATTTTTTCTTTTTCTTTCCCTACCAATTTAACTGGTTTAGATTCATCGAAAGGTGTTTTACATACCCAACATGCGTTTTCCAAATTACTTAAAGCTTCAGAACAGTTAATACAATACATTGCATCGCAAGTTGGACAGGTATACATCAATCTTGATAGAGTTCCCTTACAAACTAAACAAATTTTTTTTTCTTTATGAAAGCTAATTTCTTCTTCAGAAATGAAATCAGGTCTTTCAATTAATCTAAAAAGACCTTCTTTAACTTTTACTTTCCTTTTAGGAGGAATAATTTGAACTTCCATAGGTTCTTCTCGTAAACCTAAATAGAAAAAGAAAAAACTAGAGAATATACCTAATTTATAGTAAACTGAAAAGCCTGGTTCCGAAAATCCATCCATTAATACAAAAAAATGTATTAAAAACCAAGCTAGCGATAAAAATAAAAATTTTTTTCTTATCAAACCCCGTGTGTTAATGCCCTTAACTAATGTACCGACTACGCAAAAACTTATTGATAAGATTGCCATAAGCATAATTAATATACTTGCAGGTGAACCTATTATTACATAAGATTCCATTAATTCTTCACCAGAGTTTATTGGATATAGATTTTCTACATTTCCTTTGGGATCAATTAAAAAATAAATGAAAAGAATAATAAGTAAAACCAAGTAAATACACCTAAAATACCATTTCCTTCTTGGTATTAAAAGTTCAGTTGCAATATAAAGACTAATTCCTGCAGATAGAGGTGCCCATATCCAACCGATAAAAAATTGTAAAAAATAAGGAAAATTTGAATTCTTACCAGTTAAAAGAACTACTATAAATTCAGAACTAACTGGTAAATAAAAACCAGCTGTAACTATAAGCATTATTGCTAAATAAAAAAGAAGTTTAGCATCGCTCTTTTTTGATTTAGAAATAAAAAGAAACCCAAAAAATATGTAGGTTAGAAACACTGTGATTGAAACAATTCCGTGGATCCAGCCATTAACAGAAAGCATAAGCATTTTTATATTTCACTTATTTATTTAATATTTAGTAAAAGATCTTAAATTTCCTCAGTAAAAAATTGTTCCTCTGAATTTTTTTTTGAGTCTTGTTCAAAATAAATTATTGAACGTGAGGAAAAAATACTCAAATTTATTCCAAATATGTTTTATATGCTAAAGAAGACATTTAGGTATTTAACACTTTTGTTAGAGACGAGACCATACAATATCTTTCTAATAAATTACTAAAAAAATCTATTATCAAAGATTTGGGAAAATTAAAAAAATTAGCTAATCATAATGTGAATATAATCCTTTTTCAATCATTTTTTTTTTTCTTATTTTTTTTTACTCCTGCTTCTTTGATCATCTTGTATGGTTTAGTAGGCTTAGAATCATCAAAGGGTGTATTGCAAACCCAACATGCGTTTTCTAAATTACTCAATGTGTCAGAACATTTAATGCAATATAATGCATCGCATTTCGGACATGTATACATTACTCTTGATAAGTTCGCTTTACATACCAAACAAATTTTCCTCTCTTTATGAAATGTGATTTCCTCTTCAGTAATTTGGTCTGGTCTCATAGAAAACCTAAAAAGAGATTCGGCAACCTCAATCTTTCTTACAATAATTTTTTGAGGTTTTTCTGGTTCTTCTCTTAAACCCAAATACCAAAACCATGTGCTACTTATCATACCAATCCTCACTATGAACAAGAAGATTCCAGGAGATATTAAAACTTCTAAAACTGTAGAAAAGATGAATAGATTAAAACCAATTGATAATAAATAATACTTTTTTTTGATTACCCCTTTTGAATTAATTGCTTTATAAAAAAATCCAAATCCGTTTAATATCCAACCACCAAGGAGAAATGCAACCATTATTATAAAAACTGGTGATGGTATAATAATACTAGCATCTATTACGTTTTCACCGGGATTATTAGGCATGTTAAACGTAAATGAATTCATTGTATCTAAAAAAACCAATAGTTCAAAAATGATACCTAAAACGATATAAAATGATTCCAAGTACCATTTTCTCTTAGGTATTATTAGTTCAGCGCCAATATACATTGCCAAACAAGTGATTGTTGGAGCCCACATATAGCCTAAAATAGCGTATAGTCCGCTATTTAGATTTTCTCCCGTTATAAGAATTTTTAAAAAATCTAAACAAGGAGCTAACCATACAAGGCCTACAGAAAAAATAAATAAACCTAAATAAGAAAGTAGTTTGATTTCTAATTTTTTTGATTGGTAATAAAAGATTAATCCGCATATAATGCATAAAATAAATTCACATAATGTTGTACACCCAGTAATCCAACCTTCAAAAGAAAGTGTAATAAAATTTCACCTAATATACGAAAATTCTGTTTAATATTTAACTCTTTAGCGGAACTGCATACTAATAAATTGCAGATAAATCTGAAGAAAAAATTTAGCTAAAAATAGAACTTATGATGAATTAAAATTGTTTGAACAATACTCTGAATAAATTCAACCTATATCTAAAATAAAATAACAATTACTCCCAAAACGGTTAAAAATACTCCAATAAATCCCCATTTGGTAATTTTTTCTTTGTTTATAAAATAAGTTATTGGAAGGGCAAATAATGGGCTTGCACTTGCAATTAAAGCTACTATATTTGCCCCAGCTACATGTATGGATTCAGTATATAGATAAGCTCCCAATGACGTCCCTATAATTGAAGCAATTATTAATAAAATCCATGAACGAAGAGATTTCTTTTGTTTAATGGATTTTTTATTTTTATTCTTTAAGTAATTTTCTCTCCATACCATTGAACCCAAAATCAAAAATGCAAATGGAAATCGGATTACATTTCCTATAACAGAAGTAAGATCTTCAGTGAAAATTAATTGATCTATCTGATTGGTTGCGAATTCAAGTAAAACAGCACCAATCGCCCAACCTATAGCTGCGATCAAACAAAAACCTATAGATTTTATAAAATCTTTTTTAAAAATTTCATCAAATCTAACCTTTATTGAGTGGTGTATAGTTGGACCGCTTTTTTGCTTCGAATTATCGGTGTTTATTTTAGAATTTCCAATAATAGTAATTCCGATTCCAATCAAGATTAGAGATAAGATCAAATTGAGTTTAAATACTTGATTTAGAAAGATTAGAGATAATATGAAGGTAAAAAGAGGAAATATCATTGAAATTGCTAGAGCTATTGTAGTTCCTAGTTCTTTTTGAGCAGTAAAATATGCTGTGTCTCCAATTACTTGACCAAAAACGAAACTTAAAATTAAAATTGACCATAATTCCCATGGTATTAAAAATATAAGATTTAATTTATTTAGAAATAAAATAATCAAAATGAATGTTAAAGTCCCTATACCTGTTCGAAAGAAATTGATAAAAGTAGGGCTAGCTTCATGTTCTGTTTTTCGAAAAATTGCATTTGACCCAACAAAGGTTAGGACGGCTAATATTGCAATTAATTCACCTAGCATTGTTTATGAAAATTAATGGATACATAAATTGTTATGTATTATAATTTCCCTTAAATTTGAAAAATAATTTAAAAAATTTAACACTACTCCCTTTTTAGTTTTTCACCAAATTCAAATAACTTTAAAAATGATTTAGCAGCAGCATCAATAGTAGAATAAACAATAAATTTATCATTCATTAATTTTTGGTGAAATATTTCCAGAGATTTACTCGGATATTGATGTAAAATAATAATGAAAATTTTATTTAATGATTCAACATACTCTCTAAGTTCTAATAAATTTTTATAATACCCTTTAAATCGGTCGTTTTCCATATCTCTCCAGGTATCAGTTTCGATTATTACTAATTCAATATCATTATCAATAGCAGATTTACAAATATCGAGAACTTCTTTTTTATGAGTAATCCATGGAATGTCAAAAGGATTTGATAAACTCCCAACTCTTATTGGAATTATCTTTTTTAATTTTTCTAAAGCGTCCCCTTCAAAAAGGGGTAATTCTATTCCCAATTCTGTTAAAGTATCTGTAGCTAATATACCAAAACCACCAGACCAAAGTATAACCAATGCTCTTTTGTTTTTAGGGTAGGAAATATCTACGTTTAATTTACGAAATCGTGATATATATCTAGAAAAAAGATAAGAATAATCAATTAATTCTTCTAAGGAAGAGGGGACTTCAATAATGGGAGTTTGTTTATAAATCGCTTGCCAAATATCACTTTTAGTTGCTAAAGCTCCTGTATGGGTTAACACTGCTTTTTGTCCTCTTGATGTTTTTCCACCTCGCATAAATAATACAGGTTTTTTGATTTTTTTCAAAACATTGAACAATTTTTTCCCTTCATTTAAATAGAGTGGCGAAATACCTTCAAAATAAACACAAATAACATCCGTTTCAATATCTTCACTTAAATATTCTAAAATTTCTGAGATCTGAATATCAATGCAATTTCCAATACTTATCCCTATTGAAAATCTAAGATCATATTTCTTTGAACTAAACTTAATCATTTTTGAATGTAAATCTCCTGATTGGAAAATTAAACCAATATTTCCTCTTTCAACAGGAAAAGAGGAATAGTAAGCTATTTTTCCGCGAGGACTATATAATCCCATACAATTAGGACCTATTGCTCGAGTATACTTGTAATTATCTAATAATGCTTTTAACTTTCGTTCAATATCTATTCCTAAATCATCGAATTCCCCAGTCCCTGCAGTAAAGATGTGGACAAATCGTACTTTCTTTTTCGATAAAATATGTTTCAATGATTCTATAAGCAATTCTCTCCTTATTGATAAGATCAACAAATCAATTTTATCTTCTGGAATGTCCTCAATCGCATTATAGCATCTTACACCTAAAATCTCTTTCTCTTCTGTTGAAATTAAAAATAACTTTTCTAAATCAAAACCCTGTCTTATAAAACCTTCTACAAAAAAAGAGATTTTTTGATTCATTTTATAAATCATAGCATTCTTTGGCTTAAACAGTATGTCTAATGCAGAGTTGTTAGTTTTCCTTTCCATCTTGATCCTCAGTTCCTATTGTTAAATCTGTATTACAATTATAACAGAATCGTGGGATAGACTCGAATTCAATTCCACAATTGGGACATATTATTCTATTTTGATTAGCTATATCGTGTAAATCTTCAATTTGAGTATTAATTTCTAATTTCATCATTTTTTTTAATAATAATGACAAACCTATTGAAAAACTAATGAGTACAACCCCAAGTAAAATGGTATGTAAGAAATGAAAGGGAAATTTAGCATCAAAATAATCTGGAGAATAATTCCATAAAAATACATAAAGAAAGAAATTTGGAAAGAAAAATGTCATTAGATTCATCGAATATGCTTTTTTGAAATCATTATAAACGAAAATTGGAATTAATGATACTAAAATCCAACTTATATATATAAAATATACCCCTGATAAGGTATCAAACAAAACGTAATTCGCTAAGAATTGTATAATCACTTCTCGCTCTTTTAAAATACCCACATCAAAAATAATATTAAAATTATAATCGATGCTATAAATTAAAAGACTTAAAAGTAGTATTTGAATTAGAAATAATAGTATTCTACTTCGAATAAAGTCAATTATCTTCATTTATAGTTAGTTAAATACAGCAATAAATTAAACTCTTATAAAAATAAATTGATGATTAGAAAATTCTATTATAAATAAAAAAAAAAGAGAATTAATTAAAATTAAATTATTCATTATTAGGATTTCTCTTTAATTTCTTCCGTGATACTATTATTACGATTATTCCAACAGTTAAAGTTACAGTTAGAATTTCGACGTAATATCCTGGGATACCGGTTTTTTCTTCAATTGTATCAAAATATGCTGTAAATACTGGATCGTGAACAAGTGTACCTCCCCCACTCTCACCATACTTAGGATAACACGTAATAAAGAAAGCTGCTGTTTCATTCGGATGAAACGCGTCCCAGGCATCATCAAATGGAATTCCATATGTGAATTGATTTGTTTGATTAACTGCATAACTTATAACTAATCGAGCAAAATCTCCCATTAATGGAAGCATTCCTGAGACGAATTCAATGAACTCTGAATCATGGTTAACATCCAAACACTCGTAAAGAACGGGATATGTATTCGGAGTTGTTCCATTAATATCTGTAAGCTCGTATGTGGGTTTTTGACTAAATCCAAAGTCAAAAGCATGAGATCCTCCCAAAGTTGTTTCTACTGTAGTTAAACCTGTTTTATGAACAGTAGCATTAATTTCTCCTACTTCATGATCAATCATTGCCCAATCTTGATCAGCCATAATAAAGCTCCAAGTACCAAGCGCCATTGCCCATGTATCTGGCATA
>CAYNEU010000006.1:0-3096 GCA_964396275.1 uncultured archaeon
AAGAAAGAAAATTAAATCTGGATCGTTATATAAGCAAGCCCTGTTTGTTGTTATATTTATTTTTGTATTCATTCCTTTATTTTCTCCATTGATAGACGGAGGTGAAAACAATCAATACAACTCAATATATAATATTAAATACTGGAATGGTGCTGGAGACTTTAAACTCGCAATTGAAAATGACGGATATGAAGTAATGGCAGTACAATCTAGTTTAAGTGCTACACAACGGCTGGATAAATCAATCTTATTAGTTTTATTAGGTCCAAATCAATTTTACGATCCAATTTTTGAAGTGCCTTACTTTATTAATTTCTTCAATAGTTCAAATTCCCTTCTAATATGTCATGACCATGGATCTACAAGTACTTTATTATGGGAAATTCTAATAGCAGGTGCAATTACGCAGGTTCAAATCCCAATAACAATTTTCCCCAATGGGATATTGCGAGACAATCTTTCTTATGATACAACTCCAGAATTTCCAGTTATTCAAAATTTTGCTGCTCATCCAACAACAACTGGAATAAGTGATGTCATTCTTTCACGAGCATCTTGTGCTGTGGGTGGACCTTTTATTGAGTTTTTTGGTTGGACTGCTATAGGTTCTACGACCGATTACGCATTTATTGATAAAGATCCATTTAATGGAAGATATGACTCTCCCAATGATGATCTGAGTTTAGGTTTCATGAGTGCTATCACATCAATGGTAGGGTTCGAAGATTTCCCATTAGCTAACCTTCCCCTTGGAGGTTATGCCCAAAGTGTATTTTTAGCAAAAGATAGCGGAACACAGCGAACATTTGTATCTGCGGATGCTAGTTTATTTAATAATGAATTAATTGATGATCCTTCATATGATAATTTGCAATTTGGATTAAATATCATTGAATGGTTAACATATGTAAATGAAGGAAGAAGTAAGGATGAATGGATTGTAGTGTTTGATGAAGCACATTTAAGACCAGAATATTCAAGAGATCTTACGTCTGCAGGAATATTTGGATATATTATGCAGTATATAGTACATTTATCCACAAATCCTATCACAGCATGGATTTATCCGCTTCTAGCGTTTTACTCATTAAAGAAATACCTTCCTAAAAAGGATAAAAAGAAGGAAGAAGAAAAAATCGCAGAAGAAGAAGAAAAGAAAGAACAAATGGCACGATTTCGAACATCTTCTTTTTTTGCTCAAAACATTCAGGAATATAGAGATAAAATGAAATATGGAGATGCATTAAAACTACTTTATAGAAGATTAGAACGAAAATTGCATAGTCAATTGGGAGGGGTAAAAATTACAACCCAAAAGGTGATAGATTTGGTAGTAGCAAAAAATCCATCAACCACAAAATTAAAAACAAGAAGATTAAGTAAATTTATGGATAGAATTTTAGCAATTAAAGAAGGAAAATCTAAAGTTAAAACTGAACAAGATTTCGAAGAATTATTTTTCGAGATGGGTTGGGCAGTTAATAATATTTAACCATATTTAAAAACAAAATAAAAAATAAAACAAATAAAAAATTAATTAAAAAATAAAGAGGTTATAAATAAATGGAAGCTCCAGATAAAGCAAAATATTATGACCATGAAGAAATAGATGTTACACCTATTAGGGAGATTGCTCAAGAAGTATTAAGTGAAGTGAGCCGTGTAATTGTCGGTTATGGAGAAATCCTACAACAACTCTTCATAGCTCTCCTTGTAAATGGGCACGTACTCCTAGAAGGAGTACCCGGACTAGGTAAAACGGTAATGGCAAAAACCTTCGCAAAAACTCTTGGAATATCGTTTCGTAGAGTCCAATTCACCCCTGACCTACTTCCAGCTGATATAACTGGCACTAAAATATTCGATCAAAATGAAGGTGCGTTTGTACTTCAAAGAGGACCCTTATTCGCTAATATGGTTCTCGCTGACGAGATAAATAGAGCTGCTCCTAAAACACAATCTGCGTTACTAGAAGCAATGGCCGAACGTCAGATAACCATTGAAGGGCAGACATTAATATTGGAAAAGCCCTTCATTGTTGTTGCAACTGAAAATCCAGTTGAAATGGAAGGAACCTATCCACTACCTGAGGCACAAGTTGATAGATTCTTATTCAAACTTTGGTTAGATTATCCAGATCAAGATGAAGAAGTCGAGATTATGCGTCGACAAATCTCAGGTGAATCTCCATCAGTTGATCCAATTACAACTGGAGAAGAAATTCTTGCAGCTCAGAAAATTATGAATTTAGTATATATTGATGACAGAATTCTAAAATACGTTCGTGATATTATACTGAAAACGCGAAATCATCCTCAAATTGCTCTCGGATGCGGCCCTCGGGCCTCACTGACATTAATGAAATGTGCTAAAGCGCGTGCAGCAATACTAGGTCGATCATATGTTACTCCCGATGATGTTAGGGCATTAATCGTGTCAGCATTAAATCATAGAATTCTCTTAAAACCAGAAGCTGAATTAGAAGGTCTTGATGCACAGAGTGTTCTTAAATCAATTGTAGAAGAAATTCCCGTCCCTATTTAACCCAAATATTTTTCTTTTTTATGGTTGTAGTGTTAAAAAAAATTAGAAGAAAAAAAGTGGTGGAGTTATATTTTAGGAGGTAAAGGTAGAAGTTTAATTTTATTTGCAGTGTTTTTTCTCACTGCGGGATTTGCATTTGTAAATTATTTCTTGATCTATTTTGCTCTATTATTGCTATTTAGTACGATCATTAGTTTACCAATTTTCTATTACAAAATGAATGTAGAGGAATTACGGGTGCATAGAGAACTAGAGAAAGAAAAAGTATTCAAGGATGATTTTGTTCATGTTAAAGTAGTGATTGAAAATATAGGTCGCAATAGCTTTGATTTTATCGAAATTAGGGATAATTACAACCCACAGCTGTTTAGACTAATTTTAGGGGAAAATTTTATATCTACTAGAATTGGGCCGAAGAGTACAATTAAATTTTCCTACGTTCTTGAACCAAGAGTTAGAGGTGAATATGCTCTCGGACCTTTATCAGTAATAGTTAAAGATAGATTAGGTTTTAATTCGGTTGAAAGAATTGTACCGGATAGTGTTACAGAT
>CAYNEU010000007.1:0-3656 GCA_964396275.1 uncultured archaeon
AGATAATTTGGATGAGTTATTAGACCCAAAAAAAATGGTTTGAGTATCAAGATAAAATTATGACGTCAGAAGTTAATACATTAGAAGATGTTCGCAATAAAGCTAGAGAAAAATTAAAAGGAATATGTGGAGTTTACAAAGATTGCGATGGAGATCCACATAGACTTTGTCAAGGTCAAAGTTATGGTAGAGGTCTTGGTATTGGAGGTATTGGAAGTGGTGCTAGTTTTAATAATAATTTTTTAGCTTTAAGAAAATACAAATTAAAAATGAAATTAATAGAAGAAGACTTTACCCCAGATACTAGTTACACCTTTTTTGGAAGAAAATTGAGTATGCCGATCATGGCCGCAAGTGTAGCGGGAGTAAATAGTTTTGGAGGAGATAAAATAATCTCAGAGAGAGATTTCTGTCGGGCAGTAGTTCTTGGTTGTAGAGACGCTGGAACATTAGGTTGGAGAGGTGATACTTACACATACACACTTGAAAATTCTTTTGGACTTGATGCTATCGCTGAAGCTGGTGGGTGGGGAGTTAAAATTGTAAAACCAAGGGATCAAGGAATAATTATGAAATTTTTTAATAAAGCTGAAGAAGTGAGATGTATTGCCGTTGGAGTAGATATAGATGGATACGGTTCTTATGCAATGGCTATAAATAATAAACCAGTTTTCAAAAAATCGATTGAAGAAATAAAAGAATTAATTATTGCAACAAACCTTCCCGTAATTATAAAGGGGGTAATGTGTGTTGAAGATGCGCTAGCAGCAAAGGATGCAGGAGCAGCAGCAATAGTTGTTTCAAATCATGGAGGGAGAGTATTAGATCATACTCCTGGAACAATAGATGTCTTACCCGATATTGTTGAAGAATTAAAAAGTGAGATTAAAATTATTTTAGATGGTGGTATTCGCACAGGTTATGATGTTTTAAAGGCGCTAGGGCTTGGAGCTGAATCAGTCCTGATTGGACGAGATATTATTCGCGCATCAGTAGGAGCAGGAATTAGGGGCGTTAAGATTCATATGGAATATATGCAGAAAACTTTAGCAAAAGCGATGAAAATGACTAATTGTAAGTCTTTGAACGATATAACTAGAGACATTTTAGCTTAAATCTTTCTAATAACTCCATTTCTTTAATAGTAATTTATTTATTAAAATTTTCAACTATATCTTATTATAAATAGTTTCATAAGTTGTTTAATCTATGAAGGATATCTCCAAATTTATTGACGATGTATTGGATGAAGTTAGTGGAAAATACGCTTTAGATTGGGTAGCAAAGATATCTCAATATAATCGAGTAGTGGGTTCCCAGGATTATCATGAAATTGTAGAACGAGTTATTAAAGAATTAGAATCTTTTAGTTTGGACGAAGTCAAAGTTCATAAATATCCTGCGGATGGTAAAACTAAAACTTGGGAATGGATTGTAACTCAGAGTTGGGAAATTAAATCGGGAGAATTATGGTTAATGGAACCGAGAAAAGAAATATTATGCCGTTTTCAAGATATACCCATGTGTATCATAGGGAGATCAAAAGAGTGTGACGTTAATGCTGAGTTGATTGATGTTGGAAAAGGTATCACAGATAAAGATTATGAAGGAAAGGATGTAAAAGGAAAAATTGTATTAATGGAAGCCCCAAAAATAATAGTTCCCCCTTTATATGTTGAAAAAGGAGCATTAGGTGTTATAGTATATCCTAATCCAGAGCGAGCAGCGGGTTACAAAGGCATGACTATTTATATTAGGTTTCCAGCAATTGCAGAAGATTTAAAAAAAACCACTTTTGGTTTTAGTATTACTTTTGAACAAGCACTATATTTAAAAGAGTTATTAAGAAAAAGTAGTGTTAAACTACATGCAAAGATTAATGCTAAAGTATATGATGGAGAATTAGAAGTAATCTCAGCACTTATTCGAGGGAAAGAGATACTTCAAGAGGAAATAATCCTAACCGCACATATCTGTCACCCTGCTGCGGGAGTAAACGATAATGCTAGTGGATCAGCTGGATTAATAGAATTAGCACGTACTCTAGCAGTACTTATTAAGCAGAAAAGATTAGAACCCCCTAAAAGAACAATTCGTTTTCTATGGGTTGCTGAATTTCATGGTACCTTTCCATGGATTAAAGAGAACGAAGAACTTGTTAAAAATGCACTTTTTAACATAAATTTAGACATGATTGGGGAACACCCTCTAAAAGTAGGAGAACCATGTGAGATCTGTTCAGCACCATATTCACGACCAACAATTTTGAATGATATTATTGAATATTTTACGAGAGTAATTGCAGATCATCCTAAAGGGGTAGCTATAAATGGCACTATCAGTCGGATGCGATATCGAATTACTCCCTATTCAGGCGGAAGTGACCATACTTTATTTGTTGGAAATCCTATAAATATACCTGGCGTAATGATTGGACATAATGATCCTTTTTGGCATAGTTCGCTTGACACTATAGAAAAATGTGATTCTACCGAATTGAAACGAATAATTACTATATCACTCTGTACCAGTTATATCTTTGCTATACAAGATAATAAATCCTTAATTAATATTTGGTCAATCATAGAAGAAGGTTTCTACAAGCGATTGGGTAAAACCAAAAAAACATTGCTTACTCTATTTAGCACACTGAGTCAAGAAACTCGCAATTCTAAAATTACGAAAGAAGAAAAAGTATTACTAGGAAGAGCTTTAATAAATGCTTTTTTCAACTATGAAAAGAAAATTTTAGATTCAATTAAGAAATTTGAATTAACTACAATAACTAAAGAACTAGTTTTAGAAAAATATACTGAATTAGATCAGTTGAAGAAAAATTTACAGTCTCAATGGACTAACCTATGTAAATATTTATCTATTGATGTCAACTTTATTGAAGAACCTGAATATTTTAAACAAAAGTGGAAACTGAGTTTTTTAGGGAGAAGAAATTTAAAATATTACTTACCAATTCTGATGTCAAGTGCTTATGAGGAGTTCACAATCCCTATACCACCAGATATATGGGGTGGTGATGCTCAAGAGATGTTAAACTTTATTGGTTTGTCTTTAAATCTTAAAGAAATTAGTGCAATGTTGACATTAGAGTTCCAGCATATTTTTTATCCAAGTATAGTTCAAAATTTTGCAAAAATATTAGAAGAACATAGCGAGATACAAAAAGATTTGGAATGATATGTCGAATAAGTATACTACTCTCTATAACTAATGTTTTAAAAGTTTTAGAATCAAATACAAACCTAATTTACTTTAAAGTAAATTTAAGTTTTCTCATAATAAGCTATAAAAAAAGGCATCGAAATTCAATATTTAATTAGAGTTGACCATAAATGACCTCGGTATCATATTCAAATTGAATATGTTCATTTTCTTGATATTTTTTAAATAATTGCTTTAAATCAAGTAACATATCGTTATATTTAGGTTGATCATCCAAAGGGATATAAGAAGTAGAAAGGAGCCGACCCTCTAAACCATCGTAATCAAATATTTGACAATTCTCAAATTTTTATAGTTTATAATTAATACCTACATAAAATTTATCAAAATAAATTTTGCTATTCTTAATATGTTTTTAATATGTTACTTATCTAATCATTTATTTTTGTTACTTTTTTTATTACTTATTTTTGTTG
>CAYNEU010000008.1:0-5697 GCA_964396275.1 uncultured archaeon
TGTGTAGTATTTAGATTTGCTTTTTTAAATAGTGATGATATAAAAAGTAGAGTAAAGTATGTAGCACAGCAAGAGGATATTGGTTTAACTCCTGGAGGATTAAACGCAATAGTAGATGTTTCTCGTGGGGATTGTAGAAGAGCGATCAATTATTTACAATCATGTGGTACTATATCAAAAAAAATTGATCAAGAGATTGTTTTTCGCGTTGCTGGAGAAGTTCCTCCTGACAAGATAAAAGATGTTTTAAATACAGCAATTAAAGGGCAATTGCAATTATCTATCAAGCTTTTAGATGACTTAATTATAGAATATGGTCTTTCTGGGCAAAATATTATCAAGAATTTGCATCGAGAGATCTATGATCTTAAAGTTCCTGAAGAAATTAAAATTGAATTATCGAAATTATTAGCTGAATTTGAATATAGATTAAGCCAAGGGGGAACAGAGATAATTCAACTTCAAGCTTTACTAGCTAAAATTGTCTTGCTGCAAAGTTCTGAATAATTGACATCTCAGACCATAATCAAGCTCTTTTATTAGAAAAAAATTATTTCTTCTTTCTTTAGCTTTTGGATCTTCTATAAACTTAATTTTATCATCAAATCTTACATCCCATAAAATTAACCCTTTAGGATCTGCCGGTTGATAGGAAATTACTTTTGAATTATCAAATAGATCTAAAAAATCATCATAACTAATTTCATTTTTTCCTAACTCTAGAATCTTTTTAACCATTCGTCTGACCTGTTGTCTAAGAAACGATTTACTCTTAAATTGGAAAATTAAATAATTGTCTTGTATTGAAAGTGTTGCAGAATCCATATCTCTTATTGATTTTATCATATCCCTCTCTCTTTTAAAGAAATTCACAAAATCATGGCGACCTTCTAGTTGTTTGCAAGCTCTCTTCATTATACCTACGTTTATATTAGATGTTTTTTGAAGATAGGACATTGGAGTAGAAACTATATATATATAATGTCGAAAAAGAGCATTATACCTTGAAGAAAACTCTAATGGCACTTCAGTATATGCCCAAATACCTATTTCTCTTGGTAAAATACTATTTATTTCCATCAATATTGGTTCTTTTTGAGTTATGCACGTAAAACAAGCTCCTCTTGCTGAAACAAATCGATCTGTTCGACTTGCGAATTCGAAATCACTATCTTCAAGTTTTTGAATGTAATTCCTTTTTTCTAACGCTTTTAAGATGGTATGCTCAATTGTTAAAATATCCAATTGCCGTTGAGATCCATAATACTTTTGGGTCCCAATGTAATAGAATTTAAAGAGAAATCTTGATTTTGCCATATATATCATACTTCCGTTTTTTTATTCAAATCCTATTTTTACTATCTCTTTTCATATTATTTTGAATTTTACAAAATTTTACAAAATGTTAGGTTAAATTTTAATCTTAAGGATTTTTTTTATATTCAAAATTAAATTATGGTTATTAAATTAGTTAGTAATTAAGTTTTAATTGAAAAATTATGGTTAAGATCCTCACCTCAATAAGAAATTTCCGTGATCGTCTCAGAACATCAATATCTGTGAAAGTAAGTAATATTTTATTTTTTCTGGCAATTTTTTTACTTGTAACTCTAGCCATAATTATTAGATGTAGCCCTCTCATTAGAGGGGTAACTCTGATAAAAGCTTTTGATCCATGGATTCAATGGTATAATGCAGAATACTTAAATACTCATTCTGTTTATGAATATATTAATTGGACCGATTATAAAAGTTGGTATCCTCAAGGAGTTTATCGTGGAGGCTTAAGACCGGGATTAACTTTTACTGTTGTAGTAATTTATAATATATTTCACTTTTTTGGGTTGCCTATTTCATTATATAATATATGCTTTTTCTTCCCTGCATTTATGGGCGGGATAACGGTTTTAGTTATATATTTTCTGGGAAAGGAAATCAATGATCGCGCGACTGGATTATTTGCAGCCTTTTTCCTAGCGTTCAATCCGGGCTATTTACAAAGAACCACCGCAGGATTTTTTGATAATGAAACTATTGGTGTTTTTGCGGCTTTAATGACATTCTTATTCTTTTTAAAAGCAATAAAGACGGGAAAATTTTCACATTCTATAATTGGTGGAATTTTCCTTGGTTATTTGTCACTCAGCTGGGGAGGATATCAATTTGTGTTCTTATTGATCCCTCTTATTTGTATTATTTTAATTTTAACTAATAAATATAATGAAAATATTTTAATTTCGTATGCAGGGATTGAAGGAACTGGTTTATTGATATTTTCTTTATATTCGAAATTTATCTATCAAAATTTCTTCTCAGATTTAGATTTAGGGGGTATTTTTCTTTTTACAATTATTTTAATAGTTTTCCATATAATTCACACAAAAAAGAGTGAGCACCCCAACCTTTATAATAATTTGATAAATTTTATAAAGTGGGGTTTGATTCCAATTGTTTTAATAGTTGCTGTAATAATATGGGTTGCTCCCGAAATTATACCTTTTGGTTTTGGTTTACGGTTTTGGACAATTCTAAATCCTTTACTTCGTGGAGAAGTAGCTCTTGTTGCTTCAGTAGCCGAACAGATGCCCAGTGCATGGAGTGTTTTTTATTATAATACATTAATTCCGTTAATCCTTGTACCCTTAGGCATATATTTCTGTTTTAAGAGATTAGATGTTACAGATATCTTTGTAATTGCGTTTATTATCCTAATGTATTATTTTACAGGAAGTATGATTCGTATAATTTTAATTTTTGCTCCAGCAGCAGCATTAGCGGGAGCTTATGGATTAGTTAGTGTGTTAAAAATTTTCGGTAGTTTCATAGGGGAAAAAAAGGTTGGAGTAAGTAGAAAAAGAAGAAGACAATTAAAGGGAACATTGGGAAGTTCAGAAGCTTTTGCTGTGTATCTTATTGTTGGGGTTTTGTGTATTGCCCAAGTAACTCATACTAGTCAGATTGCTATTACACAAATGTCATTTGCACAAATGGCGCCTGGTGGCTTTGTTCATGATTGGGAGGAGACTTTAACTTGGATGAAATATAATTTAAAAGGAACAGATGTAGTGGTTTCATGGTGGGATTACGGTTATTGGCTTACTCCAGTGGGGAATGTCACCACTGTAAATGATAATAATACTAAGAATGCAACAAGGATAGGATTGACAGGAATGGCATTGATGCAGTCCAATGAGATTTATAGTGCTAAAGTATTTCGTGCTTTAAAGGCTGATTATGTATTAGTCTATTTTGGATTTCTTTATACAGGATTAGGTGGTGACGAAGGAAAGTGGACTTGGATGGTGGATATTTGCAATGATCATTATGCTTATTATCTTAATAAGGGAATGGAAGAAGATAATTGGGCAGAAAATGCTGTCTTTGATATAAATGAATATCATAATACGACCACTGGATATATGGGAGATAAATGGTTTGAAAGCCAATTGGTTAAGTTAATGTTTTGGGGCGAATCTACTTCAATTACAGAAGATTTAAACGATCTTGAAGAAAATTATGCCCGTGAGATAAATAGGAGAACTGATAATGATGGGGACTTATGGTCAACTCATATTCCTGAGAACGGCGCGTACAATTCTATTGTATTTATTCCACAATACTTCTCTTTACTACATTTAGTCAAGTTATATAGGATAGATTATACTGCACTAGATTCTAGTTTTGTAATTAAAAATCCAGAGGTTTTTGAGAATGGATATGCTACATTTAAATTAGTAAACACAGGAACAAAGGATTTGCTCATCAATAAAGTAGATATCAATGGAGAGGATTATCAATTTGTTATGGGTACTGAAGATAATATAGTTGAGCAAGGGAGTGAAGAATTGGTCTGGGTAGATATGACAGACTCAAATTTAGAAAAAGAAGATATTGCTAAAATAACCGTAACCGCTCAGTCAGAAGCTTTATATGAAAGAATTTTTGAATTTACAAATTCGACTAGTAACTTTTTTGTTAAAGGAGCAGTGGAAGGCGCTATTAAAATAAATAAGGAAAATAGTATAATTATTCAAAAAGACTCATCTAGCGTTGATATATACCTTGAAGTGGAAAACGTTGGTGATTCCGTTGAAGTACTAAATAGATTTTACGCAATCGAAGATACCATAGAAAATAGATTTAATCAAGATGCAATCACATATTTAGAAGGTTCATCCGTTCTTGGCCCAACGGAGAAAGCATACGTTATGATACAAGATGCAGATATAGATTTTTTCCCAATTAAAAAATATAATAAGATAGGTGTGGCTACTCAAAATAATAAATCTGATGAAATTTTATTCACTTCAAATAAAGAAAGCTTTTCTCTATCAATTTTAAGTGAGGAAAGGATTTTATCACCTGAGGTGTTGGCGGCTCTTAATAGTAATTATAGGAAACATATTCCAATTGATTTCGATAACTCGTATGGTTATAGGTATGATAATGGAAGTACAATTTTAAATATAAGAATAAAAAATACTGGAGATATTATTTTTGGTTTGGATTCAATATATTTAACAGAATCTCTAACTGATGTTAATTTAAATGATTTTTATACTCAAAGTGGAATATTAAATTTAAAAAGCAATGAAGAAGACGTAATTATTATAGATGCCACTGATTATGTATCTGGGGAAATTAATGAAGAAATATTAATATGTATTACTGGAAGTTTTGGAACAACAGTTGCTTCGGACATTGGATATATTCATACCATAAGAGATCAAGAGGATATTCAAATAATTGAAAGTATTGATGGAACGGCAGTTTCATACATTAACGCAAACGAAACAGGCACAATACTAATCAAAAACACAGGAGATACACCTGTAACTTTAGAAAATGTCATTCTTAATAGTACTATTACTCTTAATTGCTCAAACCTTAATGAAATTGAATTTTTATATGGGGATACCTCACTAGATATACAAGAATGTGCCTTGATTTCTTTTAATATTCCAACTTTGCAAATAAATAAATCAGATGATGTTGTAGTTAAAATAACAACTACTTCTACGGCAGAGTATGAAACAATATTTAGTGCAATAGTTGATAATGAATTTTTCAATATCACAATTAATCCTGACGTAACTAGAATTGACCTTAGTGATGATGAGGTCACAATAAAAATAATAAATAATGGAAAGTTGAATGTGACGGTTGATTCAATTTATATAAATGAGACATACATTCCTCTTAATATCTATTTCAGTTTTGAAAATGGACCATCGTATGAAATTGCTAGCCTAGGAGGTTCCATTACAATTACTATGAGTGTTTCTGATCTAGAAACTTTCCCTGGCATTGATCCTCTTAATGTGGATGATAATTTAATAATTCTTGTACGTACTGTTGAAGGTGCTGAAGACATTCAGGAAGAGTTGGTGAAGAACTAATTTTCCTATTTTTTATTTAATTTTTAATAAAAATCTTAAGTTATAGATTATTAGAATATCATAAGTCTCTTCTCCAATAAATTAACTTTATTTTATCCAAATAAAAAGAGTAAAGAACTTCCTGTAATGCCAAAATGGAAGGCTGCAGAGAAAATATTAAATGAAATTGAGTTAATATTTAAAAATAATTAATACTATGGTAGAATCTCAAAATTTAATTCAAAGTACTATTGCTTATTTACATCAGCAGAAACTATATGGTAATGAATTATTTTTTAAAAAATCTTTTAAAAATGAT
>CAYNEU010000009.1:0-6845 GCA_964396275.1 uncultured archaeon
GTTAAATTATATGTATTGTTAAAAGAGGGATATAAACCATCCGAAGAACTTAAAACAGATATACTAAAATTTGCTCAAGAAAATCTAGCTAAATATAAAATACCAAAATTCATTGAAATCCTCAAGGAAATGCCACTAACTTCAATAGGTAAAGTATATAAAAAGCTCTTAAGAAATAAATAATTATTTTGATTTTTTTTAAATTTTGTTCTTATATTCATTCTTATAATATAATCTATAAAGGTTATAGTGCATAAAATATGCTATAATAGAATGAGCAATTATACATGAGAGAAATCCAAAAGAAAAAAAAACATATCCAAGATATAATCCTAATAAAAATGGAAAAATCAGATTGACCAATAGAATTTTTAAATTCTTAAAAGAAAACCAAGTATGGATGTGATAAAGAGAAAAAGCTAAACTTGAGATTAGAATTATTAAGATATATTGTGAATTTAACAATGAATTTAAAATACCAATGGAATAATATCGGAAAATTAACTCTTCCATTAGCATTGTTATTAGAAATAAAATCCATATAACAAATTTATTGTTTTTTTGAATTAATGTATTTATTACATCATGTTTTTTAATTAATTCAAAAATTTGACTATTATAGACAAAAACCTCTATAATAATCCCTATAAAAAGAAGACTAAATGCACCGAGTACTAAAATTAAAATTGAAATTAAATTAATCAGTTTAAATAAAAAATATTCAATAAAGACTCCAAAGAATAATGGAATTGTTAGTATGATTGTTATAATGCAAATAATGATATATTTTCTAAAATTATTCACAATTTAATAAACCTAATCATTAATTAGGGGAATCTATTTGGGATAATCATTTTTAGAGCCCATAAGTGTAGTAGTTTCTTCAATCCACTGAGATAAATCTTTATCTACTCTACAGAGAGTGGTAATTTTATCTATATCCCTTAATTTAGAAAATGAGCACTCAGCTATCACATCCCAGCCCCCATATATTGGAGTTGCATAAGTAATTTTCCAATCCTCGTCTTGTTCAGTAGACTTTAAATTAAATAATTTTTCGACAACTTTCCATTCAGTACCAATTGCTTTTAGACGAATTAGTATGTATCCTCGATAATAGATTTCTTACACCTTTGGTTCTATATTTGTTTAGATTTATAATTCCATTTTGAAAAACTTACTTTAATTTAAGTTGGAATATATTTAAGTAATTTAAAGGTTCTATTATAAATTATTCAAATAAAAAGTAGAAATGGAAATACAATAATGTCAGATGTTTATCAGAAATTGGAAAAAATAGTTTCTAAAAATTATATCTCGAATGATATTTACATTCGTCATGCTTATTCGAGAACTGTTGATCCCCTATTACAAGGAGTTCCTGAAATTGTTATTCGTCCCAAGGATGCACAAGAAATTTCCGAAATCCTTAAAGTAGCAAACCAAGAAAATATTCCTGTAATTCCACGAGGCGGAGGTGCTGGTGAGTTTGGTGGTGCTAAACCAATTGGAGATTGTGGAATTGTATTGGATACGAAAAGAATGGACAATATTCTTAATTTAGATGAGGATAATCTTATCGTTACTGCTGAAGCTGGAATTTCATGGGGTAAAATAAATGATTATCTATCTCAATTTGGTCTTTATACTGGCTGTATGGGGCCTGGTTCCGGGATGGCAGCATCTATTGGTGGGGCTGTTTCCCACCATTCAGTTGGTGGGGGCGGAGGTGCTAAATATGGTGCTTGTACTAATCAAGTTGTTTCAATGGAAGTAGTCTTACCAACTGGAGAAATCGTTAATACTGGTTCACTCACTAATGTTTATACTAAATTTCCGTTTATTAGGTATGGTAATGGACCTGATTTAACAGGTCTTTTCTGTGGTGATAATGGAATTTATGGAGTAAAAACTAAAATATCACTGCAAGTATTTTCGCGACCCTCATTTGCTGCTTATAAGACATTTGCAATGCCTCGAAAGGCAAATGAAGTTTCTGCACAAATTCTGACAGAAATAAGACAAAAAGGAATTGATGTTTACGATGCTATGTATATTATGGATCTTGTTGTAAGAATTGGCTGTGAACAAGGTTTATTTCCTATGTGGGAAAAATTGAAGAAAAAGAGAGGTGTTGTTTTTTATACTATCGAAGCAAATTCAGAAGCTGAATTAGATGAAAAAACTAAACAATTAGATAATATCTTTCTGAGTAAAAAAGCAGAAGAGTTAGGTTCAGAGATTTCGGATGGAAATATTGCTAAATGGCATTATGTTGAGCAAGGACATTGGCAATTATATCATAATTTATGGGGGATAGTTCCTGGTTTAGAAGCGATAGTTACAGAATGTTTTACTCCGATAAATGTTTATCCTAAACTCTTACAGGATCTTGATCAATGGGATGTTGAGCATTCAGAAGATATGAAAAAGTTTTTAGATGTTACGGGTTTCAGACCGATAACTGGGAGCGGGCCAATCTTGTTAGTTGATGGTAATAGTGTAGAAGTCACTTGTGGATTAGTTAGTTTTGCAGGTTATTATGATGGAAAAATACGAGAAGATTTTAAAGAACTCAATCTTAAACTATGGAAATCCATGATAGAAAGAGTAGCAAAACACGGAGTGCAATATTATATGCTTGGTGATATTGGTTCACGGCATATGGTTGATATTGGGGCATATTCATCAGAATATTATAATTTTTTGAAATCGATCAAACAGGTACTTGATCCAAATATGATTTTATCGAGAGGTAAATTTAATTTTTGGGGAGATGACAAAAATGAGTAGCTTAGAAAATTTAAAAAATCAATGGAAAGCTATAATGTCTTGCATGAATTGCGGGGATTGTGGATATGCAATAAGACCTGCTGTCGGAAGATATTTAACTTGCCCGATTAAAGAAGCTTTAGGAGAAGAAGCATTTGAAATTTATTTCTCTAGAGGTAGAATGAATGTTCTTAAAAGCATTTTAGAGGGAAAATTAGATTTAAGTAAAGATTTAGCTGAATTCGTCTATCAATGCTCTGAATGTGGTAATTGTACAGAAGTATGTCATCAAACTCAAAATGAGTATATTGTTTGCAATACTTCGAAATGGATTGATCATGTAGAAGTATGGAATGCTCTGAGAAAAGATCTTGTTGAAGCTGGATTTGCTCCTCTCGAAAGACATGCTGAATTAATTGATTATATGAAAAATCATGATATGATGAATCCATACGGAGAAAATAAAGTAAAAAAAGTAGAGTGGGCGAGAGAATTTCCAAACATTAAAGATAAAGGTGAAATCGCATTTTTTAGTGGTTGTACAATGCCTTTAAGACAAGTGGATACATTGAAAAATATGATGAAAATCTTAAATGCTACTGGAAAAGAGATTGCAATGTCGAAAGATGAGTGGTGTTGTGGTTCTATAGCACTGCGTATAGGAGATGAAAAATCTGTCCTTGATTTTTTAAAACACAATGTAGAAGAATTTAGGAAAATGGGTGCTAAAACATTATTTACTGCCTGCGCGGGATGCTATAGGACATGGAAAAAAGACTATCCAGAGTTATTAGGCGAAGCTTTACCTTTTGAAGTGAAACATATCACAGAAATTTTAATTGACATGTTGAATAACAACGAGATTTCATTTAAAGCAGAAGAAGGTGAGAAATTAAAGGTAACATACCATGATCCTTGCCATCTCGGTCGTCATATGGATCTTTATGAGATTCCTCGTGAAGTATTATCTAGAATCCCTGGAATTGAACTTATTGAAATGAAAAGGAATAGGAAAAATGCTTGGTGCTGTGGAGCGGGAGGAGGAGTAAAAAGTCAATTTCCAGATTTAGCTCTGGAAATTTCAAAAGAAAGAATTAGAGAAGCACTAGAATCTGGAGCTGATATATTAACAACTAGTTGTCCATTTTGTATAGGAAATTTAAAAGATGCATATAAGGAAATGGCTACAGATATTCAAGAAAAAATAAAACTGATTGATATTATAGATTTAATCGCTTCAAAAATTTAAAAAATAAAATCTATTAAAAATTTGGCTCATTTTTTCCTTATACTCAAGTTTAAATATTTTTTTTGTTATTTTTTATAAAAAGAACTCATAATTTATAGGGAATCAAAAATGACAACGAAGATTAGTTTAATAGGGAAACCTGAAGTTGGAAAAACAACCATCAAAAAGGTAATTCTCGAAGGAGAAGACCCTAGCAAGTTAATAATATTCCCCCTTGAAGCTACAATAGGGATTCAGTATTCTATCCATGATTTTATGGATTTAAAGATTAGTTTATTAGACACTCCGGGTCAATCACTTCCATTATTATTAGAAGATGAAGAAAAACAAGTAATGACATTTGGAGAAACGAGCGCGATAATTTATATTTTCGATTATCCTACCTGGATCGAAAATTCTCAAGATATCATTGATGATATTAAGAAAATCTATGAAATTAAAAAAAAAATAGAAGTAGATGCGAAGATTATCTTATTTCTTCATAAAATTGACCTTTTAATTAAAAAGAAGGTTGGTCATATGCTTGCTTTAATTAGAAGACAAGTAGTTGAGCAGTTAAACCTGCCCGAGGAATTACCGGTTTATTTCACTAGTCTACATCCCAATTTAATTTATACTGTTTATAATGCTATTTCAGATATATTTAGTAACTTTTCAAAAGATATTTCAAATCTAAAAGAAAATATTAAAAGAATCATGAACGGTTCCTCGAAAACGATGTGTGTTGTTTCTAATCAAAAAAATAATTTAATTATTCAAGTTTCTACTCCTGATTTTGATGCTAGTACACTTTATTACTTATATGAAGTTATTTATCAATTTACTAAATCAACAGAAGAAATACATTCCAAAAGCAAGTTTATAAATGCCGGTTCTAAAATATTATACATGATAGGAGATGATATCAGCAAATTTAATTCAAATTTCAAGAATATAATATTTTTCTCAGAGATTTTAGATGAAAACGAGTTGCAAAAGCTATTGAGTAATGTAAAAGAAAATTTAAATCAAATTTATAATTAAATGAAAAATCATAAGGAAAGAAGATATGTTAAGACAAGTTTATATAATTTTAAATGATGAAATAATCTATCAACGGAATTACGCTAAAGGTTTAGATGATTCTCTCTTTAAAAATGTCTATATGAACATTAAGCAATCAGCTTTTGGAAAATTTTCTGAAGAAACTGCATTATATGAATTTTTTAAGGTAAAACTTTCATATATTGTTGAGAAAAATTTTTCTCTAATTATATTATTTGTAACTGGATTAGGGGATGATTTTAAAAATATTAAGCCCCAATTACATAATTTTCAAAAAGAATTTTTAGATTTCTATGGTGATAACCTAAAAAATGGAAGCGTTTCAATAATCCCTGAAGTTTTTAACCCAATTGTTGATAATATCCATAGAAATTTAAAACCAAAACTATCGATTGTGGGATTTTCTGGAGTTGGTAAGACTACAACGACCAAATTAATAAAATCAGAAGAGATTCCTATGCAGCATATTCCTACAATTACTGGTGAAGTTGCAACTATAAAAATCGGCAAATTACACTTTTTTCTTTGGGACTTTGCAGGGCAAGACCAATTTGACTTTCTTTGGGAGAAATTTATAAGAGGAAGTGATGCTGTACTCTTAATGACCGATTCAACTTTAGAAAACTTAGAAAAAAGCAAATTTTTCTTTGAATTAGTAAATAAAACAATCCCATACGCTCGCTTAGCAGTAATTGCCAATAAACAAGATCTCCCTGAAGCAATGAAGATTGCGGATATAGAAAGATTAATGGGACAAAAAACATATTCTATGATTGCTATCGACCAAAATAATAGACCAAAAATGATCCGAATAATAGCAGATCTTTTAGATATGGATGCAAAAGTATCACCATTGCTGAAACCTATTTTTGAAAGAGATTTATTGATGGATAAAGTTCAAGAAGCTTTGGAACAAGGAGACTTTAATAAATCTATAGAAATTTTTGAAAAAATTAGTACTATTTGCCTTGAACTTGGAGATGATTCACTTTCGAATGAACTTCAAGAAAAAGTCCAAAAAATAAGAAGCGTTTTAGCATCGTCACCAAGTTCTAGTTAGATTTTGAAGAAATACTAAAACCTCTCTTTTTCCTATTGGTACAAAATTAGTACGAAATATTATCTGATTACCTTTAAATGGTAAAATAAATTTCATTTCTAAAGTTTCTTGGGTTTCATGGGCTTTTTCTATGAAAGTCATTGCTTCTTCAGAAATATATTTTGGTAGAAACTCGTGTATGCTTTTTCCTATGAAAGTTTGAGATGAATTTTTCAGGTGAAATATCTGCTCTAATTTTTTGTCTAATTTGATTTCTTGAAAAATACCTTCAATTGAAATTTTAAAAATTGAGAATGGAATATGGTTAAGAAGAATAGCATTTTGTGCTTCACTATGCTTTAAATCGTCTTGATGTAGCAATTTTTCTAAAGCAGTTCCTATTTCTAATCCGATCGTAATTATCAATTCCATATCTTCAACGGTAAGAGTTCTTCTTTCCTTTAAAAGCATATTTATGCTTCCTATTATTTTAAATTTAGAAAATAATGGAATAACCGCTCCAAAAACAGAGTCAAATCCTTTAAAAAACTTTTTCAGAATATCAGGGAAGTTTTGATTGAATAATGCAACTCCTTGTGCAAAGACAATTTCATAAGGACTTACATTAATATCTAGATTATCATTTTGTTCAATAAAAAATCCCGGAAATCCTTTATGTGCCATGATTTTAGCAATGTTACTTGTTTTATCTAATAAATAGATACAGCACCCTTTTAAATC
>CAYNEU010000010.1:0-1890 GCA_964396275.1 uncultured archaeon
ATTCGCTTGGACATCTTTAACTTCTGATGATGGGTGTAAAGCTATAGAAAAAGCGATAACATTAACAAAAGGCAATGGTGGTATGATTTTTGCTGCTCCTAGTATGTCAATCATTAAAAATGCAGCAAAATGGGCAAAAATCTTGATTTCCAAATCTGATGTGGTATCAATGAACTTGGAAGAAGCTCAAGAATTTACAGGTGAAAATAAAAAAACCCTTATGATTAAAACTTTCTTGGATATGGGAATTAAATTAATTTCTATAACTGATGGTCCTAATGGTTCGATTATTTCAGATGGAAAGACAATTATAAATAGTGGTGTTTATAGTGTAGGTAATGTACAGGATACAACGGGGGCAGGAGATGCTTTCCTAACTGGAATCTTAATCTCTCAACTTAATAAATTCTCTCTTGAGAAAACATCAAAAATGGCAACTGCAATGTCTTACTTAGAATGTCAAGAAATTGGCGTTAGAGAAGGATTGCCTCAAAGTTTAGAAGAACTTGATGATTTTATCAATAATAACACCATCAAACAAGTTATATCCGAAATTGTACAATAAATGAGATTTTCAATAAATCATTAAATTTTAATTTTTTAATATATTCTTATTATTAACAACTATGCGCTGCTAGTATAGCGGTAAGTATGCCAGGTTGCCATGAACCATGAAAAAAGGCATTGTTCGCAATTACCTGGCGACCCGGGTTCAATTCCCGGGCGGCGCATTTATTTTATTCGTTTTGAAAGTGGGTTTCATACTTAGAAGGAATTAAGAAATTATATGAAAAATCGAATTCATCTTCTAAGGAACAAAGAGAAGAACTCTGGAAAATAATAATTGAAAAAAATAAGATTCTTTTTGCTAAAAGAAGAGAGGAATTGAATAAAATATTAAAAAAATAGATAATATTATAAAATAGTAACTTCATATAAAGGAGATCAAAATGGGTATAGATTTATCGGATGGGATTGAAAGTGGGAATATCATGATTAAAATTTTAACGACAAATATAACTCTTTCAACATTATTAACCGAAGAAAAATTTGGAGGAAAAGTTATACAACCACAAACTAATAGTAGTAAATATTTAGCAGAACATGGGCTTGCAATGAGTATAGAAATAAGACAAGGGGAAGAGACAAAAAAATATCTTCTCGACGCAGGAGGACCCAAAAGTTCTATAATATCTAACGCAGAAGCGATGAGTATAGATTTCAAGGATTATGATAAATTGATCTTAAGTCATGGGCATGTAGATCATTTTGGTGGGTTGATGAGTGTGCTTCCTAAACTTAAAGAGGGATGTGAAATAATTTTAACTCCTAATTCTTATAATCAAAACATTATTTTAGTACCAAAATCAAATCAAGAGTTTTATTCCCCAGAAGAGTTAACAGAAAGATTTCGTGAATTGCAGAAAGAAAATGCTTTTATATTTAATATTAAATTACCTTCAATGAATAGAAACATGATAGAAAACTTAGTAGATCAAAATAAACTTAAGATTGTAGAGACTCAAAAACCAATTAAATTAACTCAAGGGATCACTACTAGTGGAGAAATTGAAATTTTTGATGAGAAAGAACTTACTAAAGGAATTTACTTGATGAAAAGTAGAAAGGATTTTGAAAAAAATACTTTTAGAGACGAAATTTCAATCTATATTAATATTAAGGGTAAAGGACTTGTAGTAATTTCAGGATGTGGCCACGCAGGGATTGTAAATACCATTAAACATGGACAAAAATTAACTGGGATTGACAAGATTTATGCGGTAATCGGTGGATTTCATAAAGATTATCCAAAAATGCCATTCGTATATCATCAAGAAATTTTTGAATGCTTTTCTGAGCCCCATCCTTTAATGCCAACTTCTTTAAATA
>CAYNEU010000011.1:0-6042 GCA_964396275.1 uncultured archaeon
GTTTGATCGCTTGAAGATTAACTATTCCCTTATTTAAGGAAAGATTGATTACAGAAAGAAAGAGAAAATGAATAATCAAAACATTCCTACAAAAATTTATTAATTTTAAAATGCTCAGAACCATATTTGGATTCGCAATTATTATTGAATTATTGAAAAAAAAGATAATCTTATATAAATATAGACTTAGTTCAATTTATTGTCAAATCGAATACGAGACACTTAATTGAAACGTTTATTATCTTATATGAATTATAAATAATTAATTTAAAATTCATGACTAATGAGAAAGAAAATGAGTCTACCGTCAAAAAAAGCTATTCAAGTGGATGAGAATACTATAGATTATGAGTACAAGATGTTAAATCATGTGATGCAACTTAGATACCATGAAGATAAATGCATCGAATGTGGATTCTGTACCAGAGTTTGCCCAGTTACCATCTCAATTTACGATGAACCCTTAAAAAAGACAGCTATAGGCACCCCAAAATTCATGAAAATCAAATCTGACAAAAAAATTGTGGTTGATACTGAAAAATGCGTCTGGTGTGGTTGTTGCACATGGATTTGTCCTGGTTATACTCTTGAACTTTTCATTAATGGCGAGAAAAAATTAAATGTAGTTGAAAATGGTTCACTTCCTGAATTTGAAGAAGAAGTACGAATATTAGATAATGACCAAAAAGTACGTAAGGTCGTAGAAGGTTCTATTACAATAACTTGTAATGAAAAAGATACAAAGACTATTGATGCTTTTTGTGATGAATGCTCTGTGAGCGCGATGGAACGAAAGGGTAAAGCAATTGAAGTAGATCGAGACAAATGCATTCTATGCTTTAAATGTACTGAAGCTGCTGAGAATTATGATAACATTAGCGTTGAGGTTCATCGCGATAGGTTTAAAAGTATAAAAGGAGAACCTTCTTCTGTATGGAATGGCATCATGTTAAGAGTCCTTGGAAAAGAAGGTAAAGTTAAAGGAATCTTGAGTCGAAGCCAAAATAAGCTTGCTGATGCCGTCATGCGATTAATGGGGAAAGAATTTGAAGAAGAGGAAGAAGCCTAAATAAGATATCAATCTTCCATAAATTTTTCTTTTAAAAATTTATTTTTAAGTTAGAATTTCTATTCCTTATTTATTTTCAAAAATTTCAAAATACTCTCAAACATTCATATAACTTTTGAATTCATAACTATAAATGAAAGTAAAATCGAATCTTTCTTAATCATCATTACAGTGATTTATTAAAAAAAATTGAGAAAAAAGAGTTGATTGTTATGAGCAATTTCATTAAAGAAATTCCGAAAAAAAATTTAGTTGCAAGTGCACTTTGTATTTCCCTATTTTTTGTCCAAGTTATTGTAGAAATAGTGTTAAGATCAAGTGGTTATGAAGAAGGACAAGTGTGGCAGGAGCTATCCATAATATTGGAACTATTGATTTTTATCAAAAGAATTATGGCGTTGCAGTACAAAAATATGAAGAAGCATTACAGATTCTACAACAATTAGGTTTAAGTGAAAGTCCACTAAGACAAACAATTATGAGAAATATCGAACATGCTAAAGAAAAAATGTAAGAAGAAAAATCTTTATTTTCTTTTATTAAGAGTCTTTTAAAATAAAAATTTTAAATTTTTTACAACTGCTTTTTCTATCTCTTCCATTTTTATTGCCATATAATTTCCTATATACAATTCTTAGATGTTGAAAAATATAAAAACTAAAAAATTAAAAAACTATCTACCACATATTTAGATTGTAATTTCTAACTAAATTCAAAAAAAGTGATAAAGATGGCAAAAAGAGTCGCAATTAATGGTTTTGGAAGGATTGGTCGATTATTCTTCAGAGCTGTATATGATAATTACTGGAACGATATTGATATTGTCTCTATTAATGATCTTTTTGAGCCAAAATATTTGGCTTATTCTTTAAAATATGATTCTGTCTTCGGAAGATTTAAAGGAAAAGTAGAATCTACTGAAAACTCATTAGTTATCGATGGTAAAAATATACCAATTACTGCTGAGAGAGATCCTGCGAATTTACCACATGCTAGCAATAATATAGATGTTGCAGTTGAATGTACTGGCCGATTTGTTAATAGAGAAGGGGCTAGCAAACATTTAACTGCTGGCGCAAAAAGAGTCCTAATTAGTGCTCCGGCTACAGATCCCGATATTACAGTTGTATTGGGATGTAATGATGACAAAATAACAAGTGATCATAAAATTATCTCAAATGCATCTTGTACTACTAATTGTTTAGCTCCAGTTGTTAAAGTTTTAAATGAGAATTTTAAGATCAAATATGGGCTTATGACTACAATCCACTCTTATACTAATGATCAAACAACAGGAGATATAGCACGATCAGGTACTCCTGAAAAAATGATCCGTGGAAGAGCTGCTGCCCAAAACATGATCCCGACTTCTACTGGTGCTGCTAAAGCAATTGGTTTAGTCTTTCCACAACTTAAAGGGAAATTAGACGGTATTGCTATAAGAGTTCCGACAATTGACGGTAGTGTAGTTGATTTAAAAGTTGTAGTAGAAAATAAATGTACTGCAGATGAAATAAACTCTAAAATGAAAGAAGCTTCTAATAATAGCTTAAAGGGTATTTTAGAATATGTAGATGATCCTATTGTAAGTAGTGACGTTATTGGTAATTCCCATAGCTCAGTATTCAATAGCCTTTGGACTAAAGTAGTTGAGGATGAAGTGTTTGTTTTAAGCTGGTATGATAATGAATGGGGCTTCTCTAACCGTATGGCTGAATTGATTATTAAAAAATTATAAATATTTAATTTATATAATCCTTTTTTTATTTTTTTCTATAGTATAAAATTTAGAGTAGTAATTATAATTATTAAAACACTACTTAAGAGAACTATAAAAAGATTAGAGCTCCTCCTATGTTTTATTCTTTTTCTTATAAACATGAATTTAAATCCAACCGCAATATGGATTATGATACAAATCATCATGGAAAAATCATAATATATATGCAAACTAAATGGTATTACTATTCCAATGCTTTCGGTATACCACTCATAATATCCTAAACCAGATATTACAACTAACGCGGCTAAAATAATTATTACTCTATTCGTAATTAGTTGTATCAATCTAAAAATGTATATTGGACGAGCCTTTTCATTTTTTAACCCTTTAAAGATACGAGGGAACTTTTTAACCGAAAAAAAGATAAATTTTTTCTTTATTCCCATAAAATATATTTAATTGAAAGGACATTAGAATTATTATAAAATGAATATTGAAGAAATAAAGAAGGCATTAACAGAAATTTTATCAGGAAATAAGGAGATTATCGCATCCTATCTTTATGGTTCTGTATTATATAGTGATTTTTATGAAGATATTGATGTTGGATTATTAATTAACGATAGCTTTAATCCGAGGTTAATGTATGAAGCAAAAATAGCTGGAAAATTAGAAAAAAAGCTTAGAGATACGTTTGGAGAGATTGCACCAATAGATGTAAGAATTTTAAATAAAAAACCTTTAAGATTTCTTTTTTCAATGCTTAAAAATTCTAAAATTATTTACTCCAGTGATGAGACTAAAAGAGTTCAATTTGAAGCAAAAATTATGAAAGAATATTTAGATATTAAGCCACATTTCGAAATTTACAATAATATGAGAGAGTTGAGATATGCAAATAGATAAGGAATTAATTCATGGCAAAATAGATATTATTGAACGAAATATAACTTTTTTAAGTACATATAAAGAAGAAATTGAATCTGAGCTTTTAAGGAGCTATAAAGATATTCAAGCTATTAAATACTCTCTATTTGAAATAATTGAAGCTTGTATTGATATTGCTTCACATATAATTTCAATAAAAGGATTTCAAAGAGCAGAAAGTTATGCTGAAATGTTTGAGATTCTTAATAGAAATGATATTATTGAGGAACCATTGAGTAAAAATTTAGCTAATATGGCTAGGTTCAGAAATGTATTAGTCCACGGATATACTAAAATTGATAATTCAAGAATTCTATTGTTTATAAAAGAAAGATTAACTGATGTAGAAAATTTCATCAGAGAAATATTGAAATTAATAAAAAAACAATACTAATGCTTTTTAAAATATTTTAGAACATGGAAATATTTCAAGTCTCTCATCTAAAAGAATAGTCCTTTTAAAGTTCTTTAAATATTAAATTCTCCAATTGGATCCTATCATGGGTACACACAGATTGAAATTAGAGATAAAAAGCTCTTTAATGAATTTATATGATATCCTTAATTTTTCAAAAACCTGCATATATAAAAGGAGTATACTTTACAAAACTGTGTGTAAAAATAATTATCATAAAAATTAAGAAAGCATAAATTATTCCTTGAAGTGACCAATGCAGATTTGTGATGATATCGTGCCTTTTCAATTTAAATTGGAATATATCAATTAAGAAAATGAAAAAATAAGAAAATAACAATATATAGAGGAAATAATTTTTGATGATGTGGTCAATAAAAAGAAGATCAAACGAATATGCTTGTCTAATAATTAAAAAAGCAGTATTAAGATCATCTGAGCGAAAGAATATCCAAGCAAAGTTCACAAACTGAAAAGTAATAATAAGACCTAAAAATCTGTAACAACTGTAAGAAAACTTTTTCTTATTTCCACTTAAATTTTCAATGAAGTTTATAGGATTCTTATTCCATTTATTTAAAGTAATATAATTAAGTCTATAGATAATAATAAAAATTCCATGAATGAAACCCCATATTATGAAGGTTAAACCAGCGCCATGCCACAGACCGCTTATCACAAACACTAACATAATGTTTAATATTAATCTTTTTGAACCTTTTCGATCACCACCTAGAGGTTTGTAAAGATAGTCTCGAAACCACTCTGATAATGAGATATGCCAATTTCGCCAAAAAATTCGAATATTTGTTGATAAGTATGGTTGGTTAAAATTGATCATTAAGTTTATATCAAATAATTTACTTATACCTCGAGCAATGTTAGAATAAGCAGAAAAATCTGCATAAATTTGAATAGTATATAAAAACGTAATAATTAAAGCATCTGTAGAGTTAAAAGCAGTTGGATTTAAATAAAAATCACTTATGTGATAAGAAATCAAATCTGCTATGACAATTTTACTAAAATAGCCAAATAGGATCAATTGAATTGCTCCAGAAAAATCGCAATTTGAAAGTTTTTTTCTTTTTTCAATTTCAGGAATAAAAATTTTAGGGTGTTCGATAGGACCAGATGTAAGTTTTGGAAAATAAGCAATAAAAATGGCTAAATCAATAAACTTTTTAATAGGGGGAATATCTTCTCGATACACATCAATATTATAAGCTATCACTTGTAAAGTGAAGAAAGAGATTCCTATCGGTAAAATAGTATTTAACAATAAAGGTTCAATATTTAATCCGAAAATATTTAATAGATGAGCAATGCTTTCAGAAAAAAAGTTAAAATATTTAAAAATAAAAAGGGCCGATAGATTTATCAAAATGGTTAGTGTTATAATGATTTTTTTTATTTTTTTATTATACGCTTTTCCTAGAAGAATACCGCTAAAATAATTAAAAATAGTTGATGACAATATTATAATTAATAGCCAATAACTTCCAAAACCATAAATAACATAACAAAAAACTAATAAAATTATATTTTGAATCTTGATGAATTTACGGAAAGCCCAATAGATTAATATACATATAATAAGTATGATTATGAAAGTAAAATCAGTGAAAGTTAGTGACAAAGCAAATTCCGAGATATCATTTTTTATGAAATAATCTATTTTAACTATTAAAAATCTTCTAATAATTTAAAAATAGTATATGGATTAGATTAATATCAATTTTTAAAATTGAATTTCTTTTTATATTAGTCATAAAATAAACATACATCAAATTTTTCTGCTACAAGTCGAGTAAAAAGCAGTGCGCCATAAACATTTAGATGCAATATATTATAATATAATAGTTTATTATGAAAGGTTGAATCTAAATTATTTAAATTTAAAAAAAA
>CAYNEU010000012.1:0-6224 GCA_964396275.1 uncultured archaeon
TGATGATATTCCATGTACTCCCGCCATCAGTGCTATACTGCAAATATACAATTTGGGAGACACTGATGTATGGATCGATCCCACCGGTGATTTTCACGGTTTGTCCTAGGCTAATAGTGTTTTCGGATAATTCGCATGAAATTATGCTAGGGGTTAATAAATATCCTGTGTCATATGATACGGTGACTGATGTATTTAGAACTAATGAAGAAGCAATAAATATTGAAATTAGGCGAATTGAGAAATTAAAAGCTCGAAGAGATAATGCAAAATTAGAGAAAATTTTAGATAAACTACGAAATGTTTGTGAAAAAGAAGAAAATGTAATGCCAGTAGTCATGGAGGCTACAAAAGAAGGAGCAACTGTCGGAGAAGTGTGTAATATTTATAGAGAAATATGGGGAACTTGGGATCCTCCATTAGCAATCTAAATATTGAGGTGTCGCTATGAGTGGGAAAAAAATAAGAGTATTAATGTCTAAACCTGGTATTGATGGACATTGGCGCGGTGGAATAGTTGTTTCAAGAGCTATTAGGGATGCTGGGATGGAGCTTATTTTCGGAGGATTTCAAAATGTAGAACAAATTGTTGAATCTGCAATTCAAGAAGATGTAGATGTCATAGGACTAAGTATTCATTCTGGTGCTCATTTTGCTTATACGCAGCAGGTAATTGATTTGTTAAAAGAACGGGGCGTCCTTGACAACTTTATGATTCTTGTCGGTGGAATCGTTCCTGCTCAAGATTTTTCTAAATTAAAAGAGATGGGCGTCGCTAATATTTATGGTCCAGGGTCAATGACATCCGATATTGTCGAATTTATTAAAACCAATGTCAAAAAATAAAAAAAACATGTAATATTTTTTTCATTAAATTATAATTTAACAGCTATTTTTTTACAGAGGAATGTATTTCATTGAAAGTTTCTTATGATCTTGATACTTTAATTAATAAGTTTAAGAAAAAAGACAAAGTTGCTTTAGCAAAGTTAATTACAACCATTGAAAATGAACCAGAAAAAGCACATGAGATTTTCAAGCATTTTGAAGGGATCTCCCATGATTCTTATATTATTGGAATTACTGGTTCTCCTGGTGTGGGAAAAAGTACATTAACGGGTGCAATTTGTAAGAGATTATTGGAAGAAGGCAAATCAGTGGGTATTATTTGTGTCGATCCTACATCTCCATTTAGTGGAGGCGCATTTTTAGGTGATAGAGTGCGGATGACAGATATATCATTACATCCGAATGTGTTTCTAAGAAGTTTAGCGTCAAGAGGGTATAAAGGGGGAATATCGAGAGCAGTCTTTGACATAAGTCTATTATACGAAGCATTTGGAATGGATGTAATCATCATTGAAACTGTTGGTGTCGGACAAGCTGAATTTGATATTTATAATCTTGCATATTCTGTCGTTGTAGTTTTAGTTCCTGGATATGGTGATGCGATTCAAATGCAAAAAGCTGGTATTATTGAGATTGGTGATATGTATAATATAAATAAAAAAGATTTGGGTGGAGAAGATATAGCGGTTCAAATTGAAATGATGCTTGATGATACAGTATTTCATAGTGGATGGAGACCTCCAGTTTCTATGACTGATGCAATTTCGGGAGAAGGTGTTGAAGAACTTATTCAAAATTTATGGGATCATAAAGAACATCTTGAACTTTCAGAAGCAATAAATGAAAAAAAAAAAAATAGATTTACTTATAAGATTAAGGAATTAATTTATTCAAAAATTGAAAAATTGATTTCAGAGAGTTTTATCAAAGAAGACGAGATTAAAGAAATTGTAAATCATGCGATAGATGATGGTAAGTTTAAAATCTATCGAACAATCCATAACAAGTTTGAAGAAGTAAATTTTGAAATTAAAAAGAAAGCTTGATTTACTTAACTTAAATATTCCAAAACTCCTTTATTGATTAAGATGATTTAAAATCCAAATTCAAATTTTGATTGAAAAAAGATTTAAATATTATAAACTCACTAAAAGAAACAAAAAAATTAAGTTTTTTATAATTTAAGAAGAAAGATAATAATATTCATAATTAAAATTAAAAAAGTGTGAATATATTGGATTTGATTATTTTCTTAAAAGATGGTACTCAACGTAAAATGTTAATTGATAGATTACAAGCATCTGGTATTAACGAGAATAATTTTTTTATTGAAAGCCATAAAGAAGGTCATCTTGAGATTCCTCTTGATTCTATTGATGGTTTTAAGCTTGAAGCCAAACGTACTTATATTCTTCATGAGAGCACTCAAACACATTTAATTACAGCAGTTGCAATTCTTTCTAAACACTTGACATGACTTTTTCAATACAAATAATAATAACACAATATATAAAAATAAAATAGAGTTTAAAATCAGGAAGGGTGAATCAAATGCATATAATTATTACCTTAAAGGATGGATCTGAACATTCTCTGCAAATATTTGAACTAACAGAGTGCGGAATATATAAGAAAACATTTTTTATTGGGAGTAGAAAAAAAGGACGAATAGAATTTCCCATTGACGCGCTAAGTAGTTTTAGAATCGAAGCATCTAGAGGTAGACTCTGGGAGGGCGATCAATGCTCGATTTTAAATCC
Organism: uncultured archaeon; assembly: GCA_964396275.1. Classification (GTDB taxonomy): domain Archaea; phylum Asgardarchaeota; class Lokiarchaeia; order Sigyniarchaeales; family SOKP01; genus Loki-b32. The sequence continues at coordinate 2,610 of CAYNEU010000012.1, forward strand.
AGCAATTATTATACTCTCTCAATTTTTACCATAAAAACAATTTTTTATTTCTTTTTTTTATATACAATTATTTAATTTAAATTTATAGAATATTGACGATTTTTGTCTATTGCATGCTTTAATGCCTTAATATTCTCCTGAGATGCATTTAAAATATTATAAATCAAAATTAAAATTTATTCTAACTGTGTATAATACTTAAATCAAATTTTATAAAGCAAATTCATTTTACTAATTTATATCATATAGAATTATAATTGATACTAAGACCTATGAAATTTGGTATTGCCCCATTATCATTTGAATTCATGTTAAATAGAGTTGTAAAAGAGAATGGTATAGAAGGACTATCAAAATTTCGTCTCTCAGAAGTTATTGAAGAAATGGCTAGAGAGGGTTTTAAACATTTTGAAATTACAAGTGATGTTTTTCAAATTTTACCTATTCAAATAAGCGATGAAGATATTGATGGGTTAAAAAGAATCAAGCAACAATATAATATATCTTACTCAATACATTTTCCTATTTTAAGTATTGAGCTTGCAAGCCCGAATAAATTCATACAAGAAGCAAGTATTAAATCTATAATAAATGCTTATCAATCTTTTATTCAATTAAAAGATGATATTGAAATGTATATAATCCATCCAACTGGAGAATTCATCAAGAATGCAATGAGTTTCATAAGAGATCCAGGAATTAAACCTATTGTTATAAATATTTTTACTGAAACTGCAATTCAAAGTATAAAAGAAATTATTAAAAAGATAGGGATTAACCGAAATAAAATAGCAATTGAAAATATTGAGTATCCACTCCAAGAAACTATTAAGATTGTCAAAAGATTAAAAACTAACCTATGTATTGATACAGCACATCTTTTAGGAGGATTTTCAGGAAACTATGATTTATTGGAAATTACAGAAAAATACTTAGATATAACGGGGGAGATTCATCTTCAAGATTACGTTGATGACAACCTATATGCCGATCATGGAGCTTTAGGTAAGGGTAAGAAATTTCCACCTGAGTTCTTAAATCTTATATACCAAATGGATTTTAAAGGGCCTATCGTTTTTGAATTACCCAGAAAGGACATTATTGCTTCGATTAAATATATTAAACATCATGCTCCTCAAATAGAAGTTCTAAACATATAAAACAAACTTATCGAGATAATCTATGTTTGATTGGTAATGTTGATAAATCTCAAATATTACTCTATAACACCAAGGAAGTAGTTGTTAGAACTATTAAGTAAGGTATACGATTCTTGTAAAGGGGGTGGATATATTCTTAGTCATTGTAAAGCTAGTAATTTTCATTTTTTTGTTTGGTTTTTATTTCTCAGTTCTTTTCTATAATTCTTTTTAAAGGTTCTATAATCTCCTTCTGCTCCATTACCTCCCATAAAATCTGGCAAATAATATGCAGCATCTAATTTCCTCGAAAATATTAAATTCATAAATAATCCCTTAGGGTTTAAATTTTTATAGAGATGGGTCGCGTAGTTATTAGTTTCTCCAGCGTTATCTATTACAAGGTTCTTCCCTGCGGCTTGTATTTTTTTATATAGTGGGAACCATTTTTCATTACTAGATGGTTCAGCTCCTGCTCCTGGAACCCATTGAATACCTGTGATTGAATGTACTTTTAATAGCTCATCTAAATGTGGTAATTCTCCTGGCCCATCCATATGGTAAATTGCATAATCCATATTTTCTGCTTGGGTAATAATATCAGCTAATACAAATCTTCTAAAATATTTTGGAGAAAGCATGGCGCTAAAATCAGATTGAATAGGATACCATCTTTTTGGACACCAAATTGGCATCCAACTATTACATCCATCTAGATATCGCTCAATTATTGTTTGAAGAGCATTATATACTTTCAATAATTTCTCAAGAATGATTGATCGACACTCATCAATAATACTTGGTTGTCGCTTCATAGTGAGGATTATTTTTGTAGGACCAAGGAATGAAGATAAGATATCAATTACACCCCCAAGATCAGTTATTGCTACAGAGTATTCATTTCCAGCTCTTTCAGCCACATATTCTGTTATATCTAATAAACGTGTATACCAAGGATTATTTTTATTTAGTTCTACTCCCTCTAAAAGTGGTACAATTTCCTCTATAGATATATCTTTATGAAACCAAACTGTGCCTGATTGAAACTTTGGCGTTATCCCAAATACTGAAGCCAAAATTCCTGGTCCATAATTTGGAAAAAGACGAGGGATAGCTTCACCTCCAAAGGATAAACTTCCCAAAATTTCTTCAATAATAGATAAAAATTTTTTAAATTCATCCCAATTTTGAGCTAAATACCATGGCATTCCAAAATATTCAGAAATATATTCCATTTTTAGATCTTTTAAATCTGAAAGGAGATAATAAGCTATGCAAGGGCGATCAATTATTTCATGATCCCACCATGCCTTTAAACGCTCTTTAGCCTCATCTATATCTTCTTTATAAATGCTCAATATTGCTCTTCATTAGTTAAGTAATTTTATTATGTTAAATGTAATATTAAAAAAAAATTTAAAATATTATATTGTTTTAAAACCGAGTTCTTTAAGCTTGTTTTTATTCTCCAGTTATTAACAAATATGTTATTCTTACATAAAATAAATGGCCTTAAGTTGTATAAGTTAATTTAATTATAGTAATAAAATTAAAGAATTTTTAATTAACAATGTTCTATTATATACATTTAAAGGTGATAAAAGAGGATTGGTTGAATTCTGTCCGGAATGCGGAAATTTGTTAAGGAAAAATTCTTGTAAATGCGGATATAACAAAAAACCAACTCATTCTAAGAATATATCTAATACATACCTGAATGAGATATGGGATCCTCCCTCTCCTAAGATCATCTATTCTAGATTAACAGCTACATCTCAAAATAAACTTAGAATAGTGTTAAGCAAAGGTACTTACCCAGAAAAATTAAAGGAAATAACTAAAAAGGTAAAAAATCGTCAATATTCGTGTTGTAATTGTGTCTATTACAACGAAGAGATGCTACATTGTCAAATTAAAAATAAATTTTTTAAAAAGGATTCTATCTGTAAAAGCTTTGAACCCTTTGAGTAATTTACCTAAATTAAAAAAAAATCTTTAAATGCTTGAAAATTCAAATTATAATAATTATAATCTCATAAAATTGGTGGCAGTTATAAATCAAATCAAGACCATAAAAAAAAATGATATAAATATTAGAGCTGAGAATTTAATTAGAAATACAAAGATTCTCAATATTGCAAGGTTAGCTAAAATGTTAGTTGATTTATATGGTCAAGACGAGCCCTTTAAGAAAGTAGGGAAGCATAATGGTAAAGAAATTGAAATGTACCTTAAAGTATTAGATGGATACATTACTTTTATTCTCACAACAGATCGGAATAATTTTAATTGCCATGCAGAGAAAGCTATTGATCCTGTCGCAAGAATTATTATTAATGTTAAAGAAGAGAAAATTCTTACTGTGATAAGTAGTATAATTCGTTCTAAGAGCAATATTTTTGGGTTAGCAAAACTTTTAAAATACATCATTCCAGGAAAAGCTAAAATAAAAGGATCTTATGTTGCCGCTATCAAA
>CAYNEU010000013.1:0-5293 GCA_964396275.1 uncultured archaeon
GGATTTCCTATAGGTTCATTCCTTACTTCATAACCTAACTCATCAGTAATCATTTTTTTTAAAGCATCAAGAATCATATCAACTTTTTGACCTGGTAATAATCTGAAATCAATAATCGCTTCACATTGACCAGGAATTACATTTTCTTTTACGCCCCCATTAATCATTGTAAAACTTTTACTAAACTGAGTCATTGAATCAAAAATATTTTGAAGTGTCTTTTGTTCATTAAAAATCCTTTTAAATTGTTCATTACTTGGAAAAAAATTACTAAAAATTTCTTTATATCTTTCATAAGAAATTGGTGGTTCTACTTTTGGCATATATTTTTCTATTTTATCCAAGTTTAAGATAATTTCACTCATCATATTGATTGAATTCTTTGCCATGAAAGGCATCATTGAATGACCCATAATCCCATTTGTTATAACTTTTAGATGGAGATGACCTTTTTCACCAACAGAAATTCCTTTACCTATTGGTTCCATACCTGTCATTTCTCCAATAACAGTAAAATCACACTTAATGGAGATTAGGTGATTTTCTAAACTCCACCCCACCCCAAGTTTTCCTCCAGTTTCCTCATCTGCAACAGCATTGAGGATTAGATTTCCAGAAAGTTTAATACCCAACTTTTTTAGAATTTTTACAGCTATTACCATTGCTGCTAACCCTGATTTCATATCCACCGCCCCTCTTCCAAATATCTTCTTATTTTTCTTGCTACCCTTAATAGTAGCTGATAATGGCGGATACTTCCATTCTTCTTCGTTTCCTGGGGGTACTACGTCCATATGTCCATTATATAAGAGATTCTTTCCCTCAAAATTATCATTTAAATAAGCTATTAAGTTGGCACGGTTATCACCAAAAGGAAAAACTTCAGATTTTATATTAACATTTTTTAAATATTTATCAATAATTAAAGCTACATTTTTCTCATTTCCAGGAGGATTATAAGACTCAGCTTGAATTAATTCTTGGAAAAAAGAGATATACTCCTCCTGATTTTGTTCAATTTCATGTAAGATCTGATCTTCGCTCATTTCAAATTTCCTTTAAGTTACTTTTTTTATAGATAGTAAGAAAGACATTGGATTTTATAAAATTTTGTTATATTGGCGATTTCCCTAATATCCATAAAAAAATTAGGAAATTTTAATACTTTTAAATTATTTTATTATCAAAAATTAGATATTACGGTTATTTTATTGATTCGACGAAAAAAAGAGATAAAACGACTGTTCTTTACTACACTTATCATTGCTACAATTTGTTTGTCTAATGTGCAGATCTTAAATAATTTTATTGTACATAACAATGAAAATTTAAACAATAAATATGTCGAAAATTTGTTAGATGAACTTCTTCTTAGTTCTAACCGTAATGTAGATGATAATATTACTGATTTTGGTGTTGATCAAAACATCAGGATTTATGTAAATAATCAATCGGAAAATTTGCTAGACAACGAGGGATATTTTGAAATCCCTTCAGATCCTACAGAAGATATGTTTCTTACATATGGGAATTTTAATTTTACATTTCAAAATAACTTTACCACAGATTACATTATAGAAAATAATGATGCTCTTTATGCAAATGATTTTATCGCTTTTGATTATAACACTGTTTATTCAACTTTTAATATCAATTCAAATTACACATATTTGGATGGTGGTTACGGTCGTTTAATAGATAATAATAATTTTTCGTATATTACTGTTGATGCTCCTGATGGAGTCCTGAATTTTACCATATTTGCAAATTTCACTGATACAACATATACTTCTGATGTAATCCATGGTAATGTTGAGTTTAATCGGACTCAAATCTTAGCTTTAATATCGTCTCTAGTCCTCTCAATTGACAGTAGTGAAAATGTAAACTTAACTGTAAGTATTAGAGACTTTTCAGATTCAACTTGGAAAGAATTGATATCTAAGCACCTTTTTAATGGTAGTTTAGGTATACAGAAATTAAAAGACAGATTTATTAATGAAAATCTAAACTTCATTGATCTTGATAATGGATGTGAAATTCAGTTTGTTTTAGAAAGAGGAGATTCATTTATTGCTCATTTGTATGAATATGATTTACAATCTACCCATGCTTTTGATCTTCCAGTGACTAATCAATCTTATGTTGCTTTAGAGTTTGATTTGAAAGGAGAAGAATCAGCAGTTCATGGATTTTATGCGTGGATAAGAACTCTCGATCTTAATGAAGCTGCTACTACTCAGTTGAATATTACTTTATATAGAGCTAATAGAACTGTTGTAAGAACCGATACTAATTTAAAAACTATTAAACTAGGTCCAAATTATGATGACATGATAGATTCGATAATAGTAAATGCTTATTCTGGAGATAATCTTTCCTATTTTAAATTTAATAGTAGCAACACGAGTAAATTGAATCTTTCTAATTATTTTATAATAATAAAATCTAATAATTCTAAAGAAGTCTATAGCTTGGTTACACTCCCTTCGTTTGATTATGGAGATACGAAAACTGAACATCAATTAAAAACAACTATAGATGATGGAAACACTTGGATAAATGCTAAAAAGATTGTTGAGACGGATTATCGACCATATACGTCGGGACAGCTAGATGCTAGTTCCTTTATGTTGAATGTCACACGAGGATATATACCCTCAGATTTCATTGTGAATGATAACTATACTTTGAGAATTCAAGATTTACCACTTGCAAATTTAGAGATTGATACATTTCCTTTTAATGAAAGTTCCTTCTTAACTTGGGGTTTAGGTCAGTGGAAATACAATTTTTCAATTCCTATTGAAGATGATCCATCAAATAATTTTCGAATAGACCTTACTTGGAATAAAACATTTATCAAAGGCTTTAAGTTCAATACTACTTATTCTGTAAATGCTTACTGGATTGAAAATGCTACAACTACCTATACTGCAATATATAACAATGATCCAGAATGGTTATATACTTTCGATTTTGATATCAATAGCTCATTGTTCAATAATTGGGATTTTTTTGAATTTTGGTTTACTTTTCCTGATTTTCTTATTGCTCATAATGTTACAAATCCAAATGATGAGAAAATTCTTCCCTATAATGCACAACAAACTACTTTAAGCGATAATCCAAGTAAGGACAAAATAGTAATCCCCAGTAATCTAGCAACACAAAGTGGATTATACATACTTAATTTAACTTCATATAATTTTATCTCTACGATGGACAGTTATATTAATTATTATGGGAAATTATGGGAATCAAATGGTTTTATGAATGGAGATAATATTTCTATTAGTGCTAATATACAAGACCCTAATTCTAACCCACCATCAAGTGGTGATATGAATGCTATTCTTTTTTATCCCAATGGTACGCAATTTTGTGAATTAAATTCGTCTATTGGTCTAATTCAACAATCCGGATTATTTTATGATTTTGATAATCAAACAATTTTAGATTTAACAAATGATCTCACTATTTTTGGAAAATATCATTTAGGATTTTTTTGGTTTAATGGTTCTGCTATTGGATGTAAAAAATTAACTGTCTTTATTGATACTTATGATGTTGTGTTGTATGACTGTGAATATTATTCTCAGATAGGCACAAATATTCTTGATGGAGAAATAAAAAACAAGGTATTTCAAAATTATACTGCATTGATCGCTTCTGTAAACGAGACAACGGGTATTTCAATGCCAAATTTTTATCCAATTAATAATTCTGATGTAGACTCACAATTTTCTTATGAAATGGGAGGTCAAGAACTGCCAATATTGTTGTCTTCATTTAGACAGAGTGAAAATATCTTAAATCCAAATGAAACAGTTAATATAAACTTAGTGCTCCAAAATTTACATCCATTTATCCCTGTGGATGTGAAAGTTGATGTGAAACTGGTATCATACATAAATGAAGATTGGGTTATAGCTGAAAATATATCAGATTCAGCGCATCTATATTTTTCAGGTCATCCTCAAGAAAGTTATGAATTTAGTGTCGATCTCAGAATCCCAGATTTAGATGCGGTAACTAATATCTGGAAGGGAACGAATGCTCCAATCAGATTAGGAGGTGCAAAAACAATAGTGACCATATATCTTGATGATTTTGTTATTGGAGAGTATATAAGTACAGATTACTCATTATTGAGTAATGAAACTTCTAATAATTTTGAAGGATATATTCTTGGACTGAGAGTAGCTGAAGAAGCAACAAGTAGGTCTATCTTATATGATTTTGAACGAGATGAATGCCTTTACTTTCCTGCAAATTCAACATTTTTAGTTAATATAATCGATCAAAATTACGTAAGTAGCTATGACCAATTTATAGGTGAATTTTCTTTAACACTTAATAGTCAATTCACAAATATATCTATTAACCCTAATAATCCCATTAAAGGCCAAAGTTTTAATTTAAGTTCCATTTTAACCACAGAGTTTGGAGAAGAATTATCAGGGAAGAATATTACTTGTCAATATTTTGATAATAGCGATAATTGGATTAACATTAGTTCTGATATTACGAACCAAGATGGATTTACAGCATTTCTTATAAATACTCAGACAATTGATTTTGAAGGTGATTTATTACTTAGATTAATATGGAATGGAGATTCTATTAATGGGGTCTCAAAAAATATTTCAGTTGATGTTATCCATGAATCAGATAATCTCTCCATATCAATTATCTCAATGGATGTTCTAATCTATCGAGGTAAAGATACAGAGCTCAAAATTTTTCTTACTAATACAGGAAATTCGACTTTAAAAGTAATTAATATCTCAATTGAGTTTAATTATGAATTTTATAATTCTATTGTTGAAATTGATTATTTAGTTTTAGAACGTTTTTCACCTGGAGAAAGCACCAATTTCATAGTTGAAATGCTAGTAGGAGATATTGGTAACTTTGAAATTTCGATTTCAATAACAGCACAAAATATCATAACTAATAAATCTATAATTTCTTTAAAAGAAGCATCATTTCAAACATATAGTCCTCTAATCTATGATTACTTCATTGAATTCTTTTTTGTTATTATAATAAGTATTTTAGCATTAGTTTGGTTAGTGGCATTTTTCTATGCTCGAAGAATAAAAAAACAAATTGAAACTCCGATTGAAGAACCTATAAGAAGGAAGCCAAGAAAGCAAAGATATGTTCCAGTCTCCGAATTGAAAAAACCTACTCCTATCAAAAAACCCCTAAAGAAAAAAGAAGCTACAAAAGAGGTAGAAGAAGAGAAAGTAGATTTAGATTCTCTGTTAGAAGAACGAGGTTTGAT
>CAYNEU010000014.1:0-5848 GCA_964396275.1 uncultured archaeon
CAGGTTAAAAAGTTATGGAAATTCAATATGGTAAAATGATATTACATGGGATTCTCGCTACGATATCTTACATAGTTGTACCCTTAGTTTTATTCTATATTCTCGAATATTTTAATATAATGACATTCTCTGCAAGTTTTCGGACATCAATTATTATTTTTGGAATTATTGGTATCATTATTTCTATTTTAAGATATGCATTTCCAGAAGATACATCTGCAAATCGGCTTGTTAGATTTGGAGTTACTGTCTATTCAGGAATTTTTCTATTTTATATTTTTGGAGGTTTTGAACCTGGGAGAAGTTTAGGAACATACTATATTAACACGCCTACGATTCAAGCTCTTTTAGGTTTAAAACTAATTGCTTGGCTATTTTTAGGGTCTCTTATCATTAAAGGTCTACAATACTTAGTAGAAGCCATTGAATTACGTAAAAAGAAAGAATATCGTGTTAAAGTTAAAAAAGAATTTAAATTGAGCAAATTTTTTAAAGTTTTAGGAATATTGGCAAGTATAGGAATCGCAGGTTACTTTGGAACAGTTATTTTTAGTGGACTAAATCTCAGGCTAAACCTTCATGACACATTTGGTTATGATTATGATCCTGGAATAAATCCATTAGATTTTTCAGATGACTCATTAAACTTCACAATAACTTTTGACGTAAGAAATGGGGGATTATATGCTATAAATGATGTAACTCTAAATGCTGAAATTCACACATTAACAACTGATAATGCTTCTGCTCTTCCTTGGGACACAAAAATAGGCAGTGCTCCTAGCTCGTATAAAAATACTTTTCACTCCTTTACAGAAACTTTAAATCAAGATATTACTATAAGTATTAATACAGCTTACATTGAAGGATTGATAACTACTAACGGTAATTTACTGTTAAAGATTTCATTCTCAACTTTATATGCCTTAAATTTCATTAGTGTGAATATCTCACTAGCCGTACCATGGACATATCCCTAAACTTATTGTTATTTTTTTTTCTTTTCTTTTTTAAATTTTCTTATGAGCCTTAATGGAAAACATCATAGGAACCGTATACTCATAATTTGTAAACTCCCAATATCCATCTTCTCTTTCTCTCATATCTGGATGTATATTGAAAAAAGTGTATGGAAATTCATGAAGAAATTCTAACTCTAAATTTGTATTAATTAAAGCATTTATAATTTCACTGATAGGATGGTCCCATTGATAAGAGGCTTGATTTTTCAAATCTGCAGAAAGATCAGCATAAGCACCCCCCTCATTAAAAAAAACTGGTCTTCCCTCAGAAAAATAATTAAATCCCACTTTGAATGGCTTATGTTTCTCATCAATAATAAAACCAAAAGGATGACCATCAATTATATAGAATAATCCTCCAGATTTTAAGTATTTATTAATTATTTGAGCCCACTCAACTAAATCAGGTAACCAACAAATAGTTCCATAAGAAGTAAATACAATGTCAAATTCTTCATTTAAAATTTTAGGAATGTCATAAACATTCGATTGTATGAACCTTGCTGGAATTTTTAATTTATTACTTAAATCTCTTGCAAAAGAAATTGCTTTATCTGAGAAGTCTACGCCTGTAACTTTTGCGTCTAATCTTGCCCATGAAAGTGTATCCATTCCGAAATGGCATTGTAGATGTAAAAGAGATTTTCCTTTAACATTTCCTATTTCCTCAAGTTCTATTGGTGATAAAGAAGTCTTTCCCGATATAAATGAATCTAAATCATACATTTTAGATTTAACATTAATATCTACCAGCTCATTCCATCTTTTTAGATTTGTTTCAAAATATTTTTTTTCATTCAATAAAATCCCCCTAAAAACCCAGTAAAATTAAAATAAAGGATTTAAAAACATTTCACTCAAATTTATACATTATTTTATAGAGTTCTTCTTTATTAGATACTTCTCCAATTACAACACAGTTATCTATATTAAGGTTAGCTAAATTCAATATTGTATTTTTTCCTATAATACAACTATCTAATTTGATGTTTTCACCAATTGTAACATTATCAAGAATAATTGTGTTTGAAATTTCCACATAATCTTTTATCTCACAATTTTTTCCAATATAAACTTTTGGTCCTAAAAGTACATCGCCACCAATTTTAATATCTGTTTCAAGATATACGGGTTCTATGAATGTAGGATAATCCCCTATGAAATTATCAATTTTACTTTTCTTTAAATGATTTTTTAAGAAATTCATTAATAATACTTTCATCTGAGATTGAGAGTTTAATTCTATATTATTGATAACTTTTTCAATTTCTTTTAAAGATTCCTTCACTTTTTTTCACATTAAAATTATAGTTCTAAAACTTCTATTAATTTATCAATATTTTTTCCTTCTTTAGCACTTGTCAAGACCACGTTTATATTAGGGTTAAAATTTCTTGCATCTTTTATCATTTTATCAATATCTGTCCCTAATCGTTCTAAAAGATCAATTTTATTAATAACAGCAACGTCAGACATTTTAAAGAGCATTGGATGCTTTTCTATTACCCATTCACCTTCTGTAATCGATACAACAGTAATTCTTTTATCAGTCCCTAGTCTAAAATCGGAAGGACATATAAGATTGCCAACATTTTCAACAAAAATTAAGTCATAATCATTTAAATCTTTATTTTTAATAACCTGATAAATGTGATAAGCGTTTAGAGCACATTCTCGCCCTGTATTTATTTGAATTGTCTCCACATTATGCTTCTCAATTCTATCCGCATCAACTCTAGTAGTAATATCACCACATATCACTAAGATCCGGTATTTTTTTGATAATTTTTCAGCAATTTTTTCTAAAAGTGCAGTCTTTCCCGATCCTATTGCTCCAACAATATCTATAGATTTAATACCTTTTTTATTTAGCTCATCATTTATTTGTTTTGCTAAAAAATCATTATCTTTCTCGACTTCTTTCTTTGTTTCTATAACAAGATCTCTATTATCTTCTCTCGCTAAATTGATACTTTCTAGTTCTTTAATCCGCTGAATTTCTTGTTTTCTTTTTTCTGACATCTGTATTATTAAATAATAATTAAGATTATAAGAATTAGTTTTTTAAATTAAAACTAGAAAAAAAATTATTTGGTCTTATAATTATAGAAACCTTTTCCAGTTTTAAACCCTAATTCACCCCTATCAACCATTTTCTTAAGAGCTTCTGGTGGTTTATCATCGGAAAGATCACTATTCTTGAAATAAGACATTTCTATATCGTAAATTACATCCAATCCAATTTGGTCCATAAATTTGAAAGGGCCATATTGATTTTTAATAAAGTATTGACAAAAGATATTCCAAGCTTTATCCACCGTTTCAATATCAGCATACCCTCCCGCCCAAATCTTTAGACAATCCTTTTTAATTGCTCTCCATATTCTATTAAAAACAAAACCATAACATTCTTTTTTAACTTCAAGAGGAGTAATCTCGATACTCTCCACCCAATTCTTTACTTTATGAAATGTTTCCTCGCTAGTTTGCGTCCCTCGCATGATATCCGCCATTGGCATTGTAAATAGATTGTAAAAGTGAAGATTCATTACTTTATCTTTCCGCTCAACAACATCTTCAAGTTTTGAAATTGGAATGGAAGAACTGTTCGTAGTAATAATAGCATTTGGAGGAGCTGATTTATCTATCTCTGAAAAAATCTTTCTCTTTAATTCGAGTTTCTCAGGGATTGCTTCAATAATTAGGTCTGTATTTTTCACTGCTTCAGAAATACTAGAAAAGAGTTTAATATCAATTTTGATTTTTTTTTTGGCAGTTTTTTTTTTTACGTCATTAATAAAATCATCTAGTCCCTCGGGATTTATATCAAAAATATTTAGATTATATCCATATAAAGCAGATTTCTCAATAATCCCTCGACCCATAAAGCCTGCTCCAATTACAGAAATAGTAGTAACTTTATCACCCATATGATCACCTTAAATTCAATTTTTAACTATTCATAATTTTAAAATTATAATAATAATGATTTTATTGTCATATTTAATAAATTTTTATTCAAACTTTGCCATTAATGATAATATTTTTAAGTGTACCTAAAAACAAATCATTTTCTTTTCTACTGCCTATTGTTACTCTGAAATATTTTGATCCTAATTGATTTGATGCATCGTGTACTAAAATTTCTCGTTCTGCTAATCTTTCTGATATGTTATGTAATTCAGTTTTTATTAATAAAAAATTAGTATGACTAGGATAAACGGTAATCCCCAAATCTAATAAACATTTTATGAGTCTTCTTTTTTCAGTCTCTACTTCTTTAATATAATCATCCATATAATTCTTATACTCTAAAGCTTTTATTCCAGCGATCACACTTGGATATGGCAACATAGTCTCTAATCCTTGGAATTTTTTACGGATTAAATCTCCGGCAATAAGATATCCAATCCCAGATCCTGCTAGTCCAAAAGATTTACTTAATGTTCTTAATACCGCTAGATTCGGATAATCGTTTATTAATTCAACATAACTCACATTAGAGAATTCATAATAAGCCTCATCAAGTAATAAGATTATGTTTTCATGTTCTAAAATGGTTTCAATATCTTTTTGAGTTAGAATTAAACTTCCCGTTGGGTTATTTGGATTATCAAATACAATTAAAGAAGGAGTTTGCAATTCATCAACTAAAGATTCTATCGGGATCTGGTAATTTGGTTCATTTAATTTAATTTTCAATAAAGCAGAGTCAGTATTTTGAGCTGAGTTAGTTATCACACCAAAAGTTGGATCAGCAATTACAATTTGTCTATTATTTGAAAAAAGAAAGATAAATTCTTTAATTAAGAGATCTGAACCTGAACTTAGAATTATTGATTCATGAGGAACTTTTACATATTGTGATAAATATTCCACTAATAAATCTACTTTTTTTTGAGGAGTATATCGATTAATCTGATTAATACTTTCTTTTACTGAATTAATTATATCTTTTGGAGGCGATTTATACATTTCATTCATGTTTAATCTAATTTTCATTTTATCTTTACACCACTAAATTTTTAAATATTATAAGTGGAGTTTCAGTTTATCTTAACAATAGATTTGAATAAGTTAAAGTATATTAAATAAAATTCAATTGTAAATTATAACTTTTATCCCAAATTGTTTAATTCTAATGGAAGAATCCAAACCTGTTTTCAAGATTTAACGATTAATTAACTAATTTGCGAAAATTAAATATCTAAGTAGAATAATTATTTGTATTAAAAGATATCTTATAGAATTAAATTATAAAATTTAAAAAGAGTAGATAGTCTATTATGAGTCGAAAACAACCTACTTGGTACGAACAACAATTTATTAAGGATATGATGGGATTATTAGGTGGTAAAGCTATTAGAGGAATCTCAAATTCATTTAGTTCACCAAAAATATATACTGGTAAAACTGGGGTCTCCTCAATGGCAGAAGTACTAAAAGCTGTTCTTGATAAGGAAAATAGAAGAGCTCTAATCATAACTGACTCTTTTACCAAAAAATTCGCATCCAAAGTCAGTGAAAGTCTTGATTTTTGTGAAATAGATTATAGAATTTATTCTGATGTGGAACCTGAAGTTCCTTTAAAAACCATTGAAGAGGGTGTCAAAATTTGCGAAGAATATAAACCTACAGCTATAATTGCGATCGGAGGAGGGAGTGTTATGGATGCTGCTAAAATAATTATGTTTAAATATGAAAAACCTGAAACTAATTTTTATATGCTTTTACCACTCGGTAGCCCTTTAGGATTACGCAAGAAAATTAGATATTTAGTAGCGATTCCTACTACTTCAGGAACAGGATCGGAAGTTACTAATGCT
>CAYNEU010000015.1:0-2253 GCA_964396275.1 uncultured archaeon
TGAAATCTTTTCAATATTAAGGTTCTCGAGTCTATCTAAATATCTTTCAATCATTTGTCTATATAATGTACTCCACTTTATCTCATTAAATTTCTTCATTCTTTTGTAGAGGTCCTCAGATACTGAAAACGTTATGTTTGGTATAATTATAAACAGAATTACTTATTTACTAATTTTTACTTATATAAGGTAATTATTTTTTATATCTTATTCCACGCTTTAAAAGACTATAAAAAATGATAAAAAAAATTATACTCCTATAGAATTTTTTCGTTTTTGATAAACTACAATTATAATTGGTATGCTTACAATACATCCTATGAATGCTAATGTCCCAACAGTGAATTGAACGGGAATACTAACTTCGATTCCACTTTTAGTATTATTCACAGGATTATCAGGTGGAGGTTCTGGATCATTTGGATTATTACCATCCGCAATTTTACTTTCCTCTACAATTGCATATGCAATATTTACACAAGGTACCATACAATAAATTGTCATATTAATAATATATATACCATCGACGGCAGTTCCGAAATCAAAGAATTCTACTTGACAAACGCCTGATAATGTTTTATTTACATAAATTTTATATTCAATATCAATAGAGGAAGTTATATTAAAGTAGATTCTTGTCTCACTCTTCGCTAGGTATGCAATTGGAGAGTATCTTCCAAAATAAAATCTATAAAGAGTATCTGATTTAAGAGTTACATTATGTAGTGGGTTATTCCCTCCATTTTTAAACTTATTTACTTGATAAAAAATTTTATTGTTAAAAGCTGATGGCTCAATAATATCTTGAAGACATTGTAAGCCACTATTTATAATTTTGATATGAATGTTAAGATTTTCTATTAGATAAGCTTGGAATTTTATTGTATAATTTCCATTTAATGCAACTCCGAATGGGATCTCTTGATATTCGAACTGAGTTAGCAAGGTCGTATTCAGACGACTATCATAAATATCATATTTATCATATTCAGGATCCCATAAAGATATATTCATATCACATTCATGAGGTGTTACGATTTCAAATGAGATATAATAGGTATAGGGTTTAATGAAGTAGATATTATTAGAGAAAGTCACATAATCTCTATCAATTGTAAAGTTAAAAACTTTATCTACTAATATTTCGCCGTTGCTCGTATGTGGATGTAGTTTTTCAATAGATTCTCTGTTTTTATGACCAAGATCTTCAATAGAATTAGTGAGAATTGTTATCGATATAAAAATAGTAATTATCAATAATACAGTTAAAATTTTTGTATTAATTTTAGACGTAACCTTCTTAATACCCATACACCTTTAATTCTTTAAATTCAGTAATTAATTCTTTTACATTTTCACATTTATCATATTTTACACAGCTGAAACATGGGCCATCAGTCCAAAAGTAAGCGGGTTGATTTTGTCTTTCAATAATTAATAAAGGAAATTTATTTTTCGAACAAATTAAAGCCGAATTAGAAATTGATCCTCTTTTTGGTAAAGCATAAGAAAGTCCACAGATTTCACATTTCGCAAACCGTTTAAAATTTTGAGTTTTAAAAATTGAAATAGTACAATCACAATTAGGGCAAATTCCAATTTCATCTAGTTTTCTCATTTTTAATTGAATATTTATATAATTTTTATGAAATTATAGTAAATCTCAAATATTTAAAGAAAAAAGATTAGCTTTTGGTTTTTTTATTTATAAATATAGCATCTAATTAAATGTTATAATGATATTTGATTATTTTGATCAGATAGGAGAAGCAATCGAATTTCTTTTGGCATTAGGGTCAATAATTGGACTGCTTGGCTTGATTATTGGGATTCTTGGTTGCCTTTTTTTAGGACAATTTCAACGCCATAAAATGATAGGTGTTGTTGTAGTCTCAATTATTCTTTTAACGGTCTGCGGAATTAATACAGGATTAAGATATTTTCGAATATATTGACTTTAAATTTCTAAAAATTAGATTGAGTATAAATTCTATTTTTAAGATTTTAATCAGTAAAAACCACTTCCTCCTCCAGCATCACTAAAATCACCAGTAATAATTTTCCAGAAGTCAAATACAATGCCTGTACACCAACAACCAATCCATAGCAACACAATTGCTACAAAAAACCATCCGACTCTAATTCTTTTTCCAAGAATAAGACTTGCTATACATAAAATTATTAAAAATGTTCCACCCATAAATGATAATTTTCCAATTCCATCAAAAATTTTGTTCAATACATATCCTATAT
>CAYNEU010000016.1:0-3661 GCA_964396275.1 uncultured archaeon
ATCGCCAGACAATTATGTATTTTCTTCCAAATAATAAAAATCCTAGAATGAGGATTATCCAGAAAGAAAATGCAAAACTTGCATTAATATAATCTGGATTTCCTAAATAATAAGAAAAAAGACCAGCAACAAAAATAACATTATAAGTTATTAGAGAGATTATTAAAATTTTATTAATTATAGGATAATCTTTTAATTCAAATATCCCTATCCATAAATAAATTGAGAATGCACCCATTATTGACGTAAGAAAATCTTTTGACAAGAAAAAAATAAGAAAAAAGAAAAAAAGTATTGCGACAATATCACTCATTTCACTTCTTTTGCCATTTTTAGCCCATTGTAGAAATTCTTCAATAGTTAATAAATAGAGGATAAAAGTTATTAAAAATGTCCAATCAGTTAGAAGCGTTAATAAATTAAACTTAAAAATAAATGAATTTACTATTAAAAAAATTCCAATTGAAAAGAAGGGATAAGAAAATAGAAGTAAATATCTAATCTTTTTTTTCACAGAAAATACCTTTATAATTTAACAAGTTTTTTTAATTAATTTGTCAATGAATAGATTCATTTTTAATTTTAGGTTCCAATTTTATTCATCTTATCAATTTCAAACCAGAAATACTTTATTGTAATCAAATACCACAATAACAATATAGGGATCATTAATATAAAGGAAATTAATAGATTAATTGGAATACTTATTATACCAAGGTTTAGAGCTTCAAAAGGAAGTGTCATAATTACAGCTTCAATAAATATTAGGAATAGCAAAATAGAAATTAATAAAACTATCATCAGAAAAATTATTCCTTTAATTCTGGGGAACTTATATAATATGAAAATAGTTGGAGCTAAAAGAACGATTAACGTAATAATAAAGATGTAGACATTTAAGCTCCCTAAACTATATTGCATGAGTAAGATTGAGAGTATAGAAAAAAAACCACATATTATTGAAATAGCATAAAAGTTTTTTACTAATCCTGGTTCTGTTAATGATCCTTTTGCTAATATTAGTCTAGGTAATGTTAATACGGCATCTTTTTGATCTGAAGCTTTAATTCGATCATCTTCGAGTAAGATTATATCTTCTTTACTTCCTTTGATACTACTGCTCTCAAAAAACCCACGTACAGAATAAATATAATAAAAACTGTTGAATATATGAATTAAAAGAGCACAAAAAGTGGCAACTTCCAATGACCCAAATAACATAATGCATGCAATCATTGCACCTATGCTTAATGTACCTACATCTCCAGGAAATATTTTTGCTGGAAATTTATTAAATATGAAAAAAGGAATTAGTACTGCAATGACTGGAACTGTAAAAATCACACCCTCAGTAGAATTCCAGATTATACTACATATAAAAAGAAAACAGACCGCGATTAAACACGTTCCTGAGCCCTCGCCATTGTAACCTTCTAACATATTTACTGTATTGGTAAAAACAGCTACAATAATGGGGATTAAGAAAGGATAAATAATTGTCAATCGAGTTTGATCAAGGAAGGGAATAGTTGGTGAGGTTATTGTAATAAAACCAATTAAATTAGCAAAAAAAATAGTTGTACCAGAAAAAATTGATAAAATTATTTTATACCGTGATCTGAGTTTTTTTCTATCATCGATAAATCCAATAGCTCCTGCTATCAAAATAGTCAATAAAAAGACAATGATTTCATTCATAAAATTAGGAAAAAATATAATTAAAAAAATTGAAGTAATAGAAAAACCAATAACTATACTAATACCTCCAGACTCGGCAATTTCTGGTTGAGCATTCTTATGGATGTCATATCCAACAAAATTCTTTTTTTTCATCAATTTTATTATGTATGGGAGGATTAAATAAGTAATTAGAAAGCCTACAATAAAAATAATAATTAAATAAAATATTTCTAAAAATCCCCATTTCAAATCAGATAATGGAATCATAATTTTTACAAATTTTAAAGCTATTTTTAAAATGTTAATATTTTGAACTTTAAGGTTGAAAAAAAAAATATTTGGCTTAATATTATAGTTTCCGATTTTTTACATTATGTAAAACAGAATGTATGAATAATTAAATTATTGAATTCATTTAAGGATAATAAATCGTACAATCTTAATGTTATTAGCAATTTATCTGTTGATTTTCTATAATTTAAACTAAAATTCTATTCAAAAAATATTAGACTCTCTTAAAAAACTTACTTATATAATTACTCTATATTTCAATAAACGAATATTTCCTCAAAAAAAAAATAAAAAAGAAATTTTCCTTTTTAATCCAACACCATCGCGTGGTTGTCCTCTTATAACTAATATTTATTTATAAGAATCATACAAATAGGATTTAATATTTTTGAGATCTATATCAAAATTGTGATTATCAACTGAAGTTTTTTTGTATAGAACACTATCTTCCATTAGATTACTCCCATGAATTATATGTCAAAAACAATCTTCATCATCGTCTTCTCCGTCATCAATAGAATCATTAGGTTTAGCTGTTGTATTTGAAAATGCAATAAAAACAACAAGAGATAAAATAGTAATCACTGCAATTGAAAGACATAGTATAAATAATCTTTTCTTTCCTATTTTTCTTACCCAACTGGAGCTTAGCATTGTGATTTTTTCATTAATTTTAATTAAATTGTATTTTACTAACAAGACAAATAAATCTTTCTTCTTAATTTTGATAAATTTTGGTTTTATTGATTTATTTAAAATTTTTAAATAATCAATCACGGGCAAAATAGCGTTTTTAAACAAACATTATATTTTTATCTCTCCCTACTAAATAAAAAAGATTGATATAAGCAAGATTATTATCATTCTTTAAATAATGACTTTTAATTTTTAGTCATAAAGAAAAAATTAAAAATCTCGGTATTTGAAAAATTTTTTTAAATAGTGTTATTAAAAATAATAGCCCGGCACGGAATTTCGATTAATCAGAAACCTTTTTAATATTCGAACCGTGGTCGCGGGGTTCAAGGCCCCAAATGCTTGGCCAATTTACTCAATACATAATATATGTATTAATCTACACCACCGGGCTAAAAGTTTGTATTTGAAACAGTTGATAGATTTTATTTTATTTTAAATATTAAATGGTTTAAGTTCTTGATTAAAAAATTTTTCATCTAATAAATTTTTATTGGTTTCAAGGAATTCAATTTCTTTTCTTTCATCACGATACTTATCAGGGAGCATCTGTGGAATTGTATCTATAATAGGATACCAACGTTTACATTTGCTACAAAATAATATACCTGATTCAATTTCAATATCTAATTTTATCTTATTTATAAAATATAACTCAGGAAATATATCTTCAATATGATGGAATTCTAAATCTTTATAAACGTCTAAAATTTTAGATTTAACTTCAGAATTTATGATTTGAAAACTTTTTTTACTCAATTGGTTTGTAGAATTATTAATGACATTTTCCAACTCATTTATACTCGATATTATTACCTCAAGATAGGATCTTAGTTTGCTTTTTTCAATAACTATATTATCCCTTAAGAAATATTCATTATTTTCGTGAAATACCTCAATTATTTTTTCTTTTTTAATAATGTTGATATCTCTGTTTTTATAAATGTCAATTATAGATTGAA
This sequence comes from uncultured archaeon, assembly GCA_964396275.1. Taxonomy (GTDB): domain Archaea; phylum Asgardarchaeota; class Lokiarchaeia; order Sigyniarchaeales; family SOKP01; genus Loki-b32. The sequence goes on from CAYNEU010000016.1 coordinate 3,630, forward strand.
ATTCTTCTGGTTTATTTTCAAAAGAAAAAATA
>CAYNEU010000017.1:0-1770 GCA_964396275.1 uncultured archaeon
GGGAAAACCCATTATTACGATTGAAACTACTATGCTATCAGATCTTGATGTTATAACTGAAACTCGTAAAATTCCAATATTTATTGAAGGTAAAGTTAGTCAAATAATCACAATTATTAGAGATATTAGTGAACGTATAAAGATTGAAAACCAACTGAAAGAATCGGAAGAGAATTTCAGAAATATGATAACTAATCTAGATGAAGGATATTATAAAACGGAATTGGATGGAAATTTACTATATCATAATCCCGCATTCAATGAAATCAGCGGATTTGAATATAAGGAAAATCTAATAGGGAAAAAAATAACACCTTTATGGGAAGCCACAAATGACAGAGAAAATTATATAAACCAGTTACTAAAGATTGGATTTATTAGAAATTATATCGTACCTGTTAAAAAGAACAATGGAGATCATATTATTGTACAAATAAATGCTCATCTAATAAGAGATGATAATGAAAAACCTATAGCTATTGAAGGAACATTTAATGACATTACTGAGAAATTTAGCTTAGAACAGGAATTATTAGAGTCTGAGAAGAAGTTAAGACGACAAAATATTGAATTGAGAAAACTTGATAAAGTTAAGAATGACTTTATAACTATGGCGGCTCATGAATTAAAAACACCATTAATTTCAATTTCTGGTTATACAGATTATATTTTGATGAAACACAGAAGTCATCTTAATCCAGAAATCACGACGGACTTAATAACAGTACAAAGAAATGTTAATCGATTAGAAATTCTAATGGATCAGCTTTTAGACGTCTTAAAAATTGATGAAAATAAATTGAAACTGCAAAAAGCTTTAATTAATGTCAGTAATATCATAAATGATTGCCTTAATGAATTAAGCTATCTGATCAATGAAAAGAATCTTGAGATAATATTAAATATTGACCATGAAATCATATTAGATGTAGATCAGATGCGGATTTTCACAGTTTTCACTAATTTAATTTCAAATGCGATTAAATTCACTCCTGATTATGGATGGATAAAAGTTTTATCCAAAAAAGAAGAAAATCACTATATCTTTGAAATCAAAGATAATGGAATTGGTTTAGCTCAAGAGGAAATAGAACGCTTATTTAAAAAATTTGAAAGGATTAAACCTCCAATTATAAGTGAACATATCAATATTAAAGATTCTGGTACTGGATTGGGATTATATATTACTAAAGGGATTATTAAAGCTCATGGAGGTAAAATTTGGGCAAATTCAGAGGGAGAAAATCAAGGTTCAGCTTTTTCATTTACTCTACCATTCTAAATTTTATGATATCTTTGGAATTTTAATTCATTATATATCTATATCTTGAATTATATTACACCAATTAAAGTTCTTAATGAATTAATTTTTCTTTAATAATAACCAGAAATTTATTTAACTGTTATGAAATATTATTGCTTTTTCAAAACTTAAAATTAAGTATTCTATTACATATTTGAAAAGTCATAATGACAACCTTAATAATCGCAGAAAAAAATAAAGCCGCAGAAGCTATAGCAAAAGCGTTAGGTCCAGTTAAAATAATAAAAAAAGCAAAAAACTTAAATATCTATTTAGTTCCATCAAAAGATATTTATGTAGTTCCTTTAAGAGGACATATCCTTGAATATAGAAATACAGATGTCTATAAAAGTTGGACAAATACAAACCCCCGAGAAATTATTACCAATCCTAATGCAATTGAAAAAGTACCTACAAGTTATGCTTGTCCATATATAAGTTCTTTAAAAGAATACTCAAAGATATCT
>CAYNEU010000018.1:0-18100 GCA_964396275.1 uncultured archaeon
TATTCGAATATATTTATAAAACTAAAAGTAACCATAATAATCCGCACTAGGATATTTACAAGGGGAATAATTTTAAATCTTTCTACATCTCGGGCGGAATATATCAGAAGAATACCAAAGCAAAATAAAAAGGACCCCGCCATTTGCGTAAAAATGGGTATATTTTCAAGTCCTATCTGTTCAAAAAAAAAATCTAATACTAAAAATAACAAACCTAGGATAATTTCTATAATTCCACCTAAAATTAATAAAATTTTCAGAATATTTTTAGAACACATAATTACTAATTAATTTCTCCTTCTTTTTAACAATTTTTAAGAGATGTCAGAACCCGCAAGTCTCTGTTAATTAGTCTACTACATATCATACTAGGCTGGATGTCCCCTTTTTTGGATATAGAACAGGCTTCTATGGATTTTATAATCTTCGTGTCATTGATAAAACAGAAATTTTTAACATTATGAAAAGATATTTATCTATTGCATCTGTCAAGGATTCTGATTTAAGAATCGTACTAGTAATAGGTGTAGGAATTAAATGTCTTACATTTGCTGGATTAGTAATTTTACTTTTGAGAAAAAATAAGAAAAACGTTATTAAAAATATGAAAAAAGTTATGGATTAAGTTTTTTAAGTAGGTAAGCAAAATTTTTACCTAAATTTTCAAATGTTCTAATTCCCTCTTCGTCCTCTAACACCTCTCCCGGTTGTCTTCCAAAACCGACATTCCAATAACTTGATCCTACCACAAACATCTGTTTAATGAGGAAGAAGTAATTAATGCTAGAAAATACATGATTTGCGCCAGCTCTCCTAACAGCGACTACTGCTGCTCCTACTTTATGCTTTAAATGTCCTCCAGTTGCATATCCGGTGCGTTCTATTAAAGCTTTTGTGTTTGTTGATAAATCTGAAAAATATGTTGGGGATCCGATAATGATTCCATCAGAATTTAACATTTTTTCTATATATTCATTCATTTTATCCCCTTTCAATACACACCTTTGATCATCATTTTCTGTACATTTTAAACAAGCAGTACAACCTTGTAATTTCTCCATACCAATCCAATTATAATCACATTCAATTCCAGCAGCTTTCAATTCATCCATTACAACATTTAAGCAATGATATGTATTTCCCTCTTTTCTTGGGCTTCCATTAAATAATACAACTTTCATTTTTATATCCCTTAATAAAAATATTTTATTAATTTACTTTCAATAATTCATTTAACACTTTTAATTTTTATAAAAACTATGTAAAATTTAAGGGGATACTAAATTTCTTTAAAATTATGTTTTTTCTTCTTCCCTTTTTTTTAAATATTGGAGAAAATCCCTCTCTTGTCTTTGTTTTTCTTGAAGAGCCTGAGTTTTCAGACCTGAAATGCTTAAAATTTTCAATATCCCCAAAATAATTCCAATTAAAGATACAATATAGAAAAACCATCCCCACACTTTTGTTATAAAGATATTATAATCAATTGTTTTGCCAGAAACCAATATAGTATAAGTATATTCATAAGGGATTGTTTCATTTAGAATTATTCCATTATTATTAAAGCTTATTTTTGCACTCCCTTCTATTATAACTTCATCACCAGGTAATACACTTATTAAACTAGATATATATATAGGATTGTCCTCTAAATTATAATAATAAGTGTTTATAACAGGATAAACTGCTTCTCGGTCTGGTTCAACTGTGAGTTTGAATGTAATTTCATAAAATCCTAAACTTGAGACATTTTCACTTGTATAGGTATTATATTTTAACTTTATAATAAAATAGTCAGAAGCTGTATAAAAATGGCCACTAGTTTGATGTGTTATGTATACATTTAAATTAAGACCACCAATCCCTTCTGGAAAGGAAGTTTCGAAATTTCGATTTGAACTATCCTTAAATTCAAAAAATTTATCAAGGTTTAACATTACTGGAAGTAAAAAAACCCAAACAACTATCAACCCTAATAAAAAGAATAAAACTGTTCGCCTGAATGTATTTTCTGTAATTTTTAAAACTCCCAATTTTTGTATTTTTAGTTATAATTAATTTCATATTACATAATTAGATTATTTAAATGTAATGAATGGATCTATAATAGTAAAATCTCTTGAATGAACTTTTAATGGTCATAATATTAAATTATTACATCAATTAATTTGGTTAGCTGCTCAGATTGTTTTTTATTTTTTTGCTCTCAAATTAAAAAAAAATTAATTCTTAACTTATAAATTGCAATATCTCCTATTGCATTCTTTCTACTTTAAAAATTACTGGTCGAAACCAATCACTACATCCAGTAATAATTGTGCCTTTATATTTCATTCCCATAACGTCTCCTCCCGAAGCGACAAGCATTATATCATTTTTTATATCTGCCCAAGCCCAATCGCAAAATCCATCTGGAACCTTTGGAATATTTGGATCTATTATTATTTCTTGTCCTTCTTTAAAAATTTCACAGGGTTCCATACCGGTATATTCATCAATGATAAATTCATCAATTAAGTCCTTATTCAAGGACCTTTTCAATATTGTTATTTTACATTTTGGCATAGAAGAACTCATTTTTTAACCTCCTTTACTATAGCAATTTTAAAATTCTATATTTTATATTGATATATTAAAGGAAAATTATAAAGATCTTTAATTCTTAATATGGAGAATCATCCAGAATTAATTGCACCAATCCAAGAGTGGAGTTCCCTGAAATTAGTAACGGGCTTAGCAGATGCTATCTATTTTGGTGTACAACAGTACAATATGAGGCAGAAAGCTAAGAATTTTGAAAGAAAAGAATTGCAAAAGGTTGTTGAATTCTGTCATAGCCAAAATCCCCCAATAAAAGCATATTTAACAACAAATATCCTAATATATGATACAGAGTTACAAGATTTAGAAAGGCTGATTTTGGAGGCAAAGGATTCTGATATTGATGCGATTATTGCTCATGATCTTGCAGCAATTAGAATAGCAAAACGAAATAATATTGAATTTCATATATCAACACAAGCTAATGTTTCTAATATTGAAGCTGCGAAATTTTATGAGGAACTTGGAGCAGAAAGGATAATTTTAGCTAGGGAATTATCATTAAAGCAAATCAAACTTATAAAACATTTACTTTCAAAGACTAAAATTGAATGCTTTGTTCACGGTTCAATGTGTACTTCAATTTCAGGACGATGTTATTTTTCTGCTACTATTAGTAATTCAGAAGAATATTCTGCCAACCGAGGAAATTGTCTTCAACCATGCAGAAGAGAGTGGAGAGTAATAGATGATGAAAATAATGAATTCATTTATGATGGTCAGTTGTTTTTAAATGCTAAAGATCTATGCATGATTGAATTTATCCCAGAATTAATTGATGCTAAAATTGATTCATTTAAAATTGAAGGGCGAATGAAAGATCCACTATATATTAAAACCGTATTAGAATGCTATAAAGAAGCTTTAGATGCTCATTTTAATAAAACGTACAATAAAGAAAAAGTAATCAATTGGCTTGAAAGGCTTTCAAGCGTTTATAATCGTGGTTTTCATACAGGATTTTATTTTCATAAACCTACTGTAGCAGATATAGAATTAATAAAAAGGGGTAATATTTCTCCTTATAAGAAGCACTATTTAGGAAAAATCATTTCCTTTGATGTAAGCAGTAAATCTGCTAATGTTTTACTTGAGAGCTTAGATTTCCCCTTAAAATTAGGGGATGAGATCATTATAGAAGGTTCTACAACCTATATGATTGAAACTATAAGAAAGATGATTTACAAAGGAGAAAAAATAAAAAAAATTTCAAGAAAAAGATACTCTGATCCCGTTAGAATTAATTTACGCTTAAATAAGGAAGTACACCCCAACGATAAAATTTATATCGTTTCAAAAACATAAAAAAATGTTTTTTTAAGCATATTCTAAAAAATAGCATAATTATAATTCCATTTGCCATGAATTTTGAGGAAAAAAGGAAAAACCTTGTTGAAAGTCTAAAAAGTCGAGATATATTAACAAAACCAAATGTAATTAAGGCAATGTTAGTTGTTCCAAGACATAAATTCGTGCCAAAAGAGGCGGAATCAAGCGCATATATGGATTCTCCTCTCTCTATTGGATTAGGACAGACAATTAGTGCCCCACATATGAATGCTATGATGTGTGAATATCTTGAACTGAAAGAAGGGGATAAAGTATTAGAAATTGGTACGGGTTCAGGTTACCATGCAGCTTTATGTGCTGAATTAGTAGCACCAGAAAATTCGAAAACTCCCGGTCATATATATACAATTGAGCGCCATAAAGGATTGGTAGAAAATGCTAAAAGGAGTCTTAAAGAAACAGGATATGATCAAAGGGTTACGGTAATTCATGGAGATGGGACATTAGGATTCCCTAAAGAAGCACCTTATGATAAAATATTAGTAACCGCAGCTTCGCCAACAAAGATCCCTCTCCCCCTGCGAGACCAGTTAATTGATGGTGGTATTCTCTGTATCCCCGCGGGATCTAAAAGTTTTAGCCAAACTTTATATATTATTAAAAAACATGGAACACATTTCGACACATCCAAAATAACAGGAGTTCGTTTTGTTCCTCTTATTGGAAAATATGGATTTGAATCTTCAGACTAGACGATAATTCTACAAAATTAATTGTTCTTCCTTAATTTTTTAAATTTCTTGTTTCTCAGTTCATCTCTAATCCTTTTTACATATTCTGATCTTTCAATACACACTTGTAGATTTTCATCACAACAATTCCAACTAGAGCATCTTTCCTTAGTATAAGAAAAACTCAAAATTCACTCTACCTTTATTGTTTTTTTAATTCTATTTCATTCATAAAAAGATAAACTTGATATTTTAAAGTAATGTTTATGAATGTGAAAGGTTTCAGCTAGATCTTCTAAAAAATATAAAGATAGAATAAGTGTGATTTATAAAAATTAAGTCCTAATAGAATAAGGTTATTTCTGGAGTTTTTTTCGAAGTTTTTCTTCCATTAACTTTTTTCGAGTATTTCGAACAAAGTGGTTATTTTCAATACTAGTTTTCAATGTTTTTTTATTATAAACCCAGCCACTCCGCTTCCCATTTCCGGTAACTCCCATAAATGTCAAAACCAACCTTAAATTTTAAGTTTTATAGTTGATATTAGGCCCTTAATATATTTAAAGATAGGTAATATCGACAAAATTCTCATGTATCTCTACAAATTTGTAGGGGAAACAAAAGTTTAAATATTAAAAAATTTGTAATTTTAGTTGAAATTCTAGGCTCTTGCTAAGTTTAAGAACGGGAGTAACATTGATTCCTTGATAAATCTCTTTATAGCCCTCATCTGTGAAAGCATATGCAATTATTGGAAATTTATTAATTTTAATTGAATCATTTTTAGTTAAAATTTCAAATTCAAAATTTAGATCATAGGTCTCATCATAAGCTTTAAAATGCGAGCCAATATATTGAAATGGTTCTAGTAATTCTGTTTTAAGATCATCTTCAAGATCCACTTGCTTGCTTTCCCATTTGAATTTAGTTGTATCTCCATTAAAGAAAAAAGGAATATCAACTGCCACATTTAATTTATTAACAATACGGTTTAGCATTTTTTCTTTTCCGGGGATTTCATTGAAATTAATTCTGATTATAACTTTAATTTCATTATCTTCTACATGTATATCTTTTGTAATTCGCACGGGGTTTCTATCATCAGTATCAGGATCTTTTATACTTCCAATTCTTTCCATTTCTATTATGGCTATTTTACCTTCTTTTTCACTACTTGTAACTCTATAACTTTCATCAACAAAATCTCCAAAGTCATAATACTGATCGGCTTGGAGCTGTTCAAGCGTCACATCATCATGCAAAAATCTAATGCGTAGTAGGCTTCTTCTAAATCGATCAACCAGCACTTCTTTTGATTCAAGTTTCTTGCTATCATGATATGCTTCAGGCCATCTCGTTAATGTATTTAATAAATTATAAGATTTGGGTTTATAATCTAACTCAAAAATTGTTCCAGCATCATTTGGATTAATGTAAATATTAAAAAGATCTGATTCAATTAAGTACTCTGTTTTACTATCCTTAATAAAATCAGTTGGTGTTATATAAATATAGGATTTCAATTTTGGATTGATTAAAGTACTTATCTCATCAATTATCTTCTCAGTATTTATTAAATGTGTATAAACTGAAAAGCGTAAAAATTGTAAATAGACTCCTCCAAATAACCCATGCCAATAGCAATCATTACATTGAGCTTTATAAATCTCATCCCATGCTTTGTTTATCTTTTTCAGTAGTAAAGAAATAATGTGCTCATTTTTAACTTTTAATAGTTTCTCTTCAGTGGAAATTAGTTTATTTCTTACATGAATCATTTTCTTGTGCATGTTATTAGATTCTGGGTATTTTACAAGGAAATATCTCCAAAAACCGCCCTTTAGAAATTGATATATTTCTCTTTTTTCCTCATCCTCCAGTAGAGCTTTTCTTATTTTTTTAAAATTCTTCCTAATTTCTGTAGGTAACACCCATTCCTCCATTTTGTCATAGCTAGCAGTTGGGAGATATATCAAACTCTTCGCGGGAAACTTTTGCATATATTCCGTTAATGTAATGGACTTTATCCAAGAATTACTTCTAATTTGCTCAAAGAAAGCGGGTATAAATGGCTTCCCATTATCCCCATCTTTATGACCTTGCCCCTCTACATAGCATATTTGATGTGTAGTACCCCACACACCCATCTTTTCTGCATCTGATATTAAAAGAGCTATTCTATCACCCTTCTCATCGGTCATTTTTTTTAGATAATCAATAGATAAATATGTTGGCTTCCAGGGAGTTAAATATCTTAATTCTTCATTAATAGAAAAAATTCGCAATGTTTTTCCTTCATCTTCAGTAATATATGAATATAACGTCCCTTCCTCTGTAATTCCAGTGGAGCGAAAATGATTATCATCAACAATAACATATTTCAATCCAACATCATTTAAAAATGAAGGATAGGTTGGTTCCCATACTCTTTCTGATAACCAAGCACCATTAATTTCTAATCCAAATTCTTTTTTAATTAAATCAGATAACTTTTTTATCTGAGCTATTTTATCGCGATAAGGGATAATAGCAAAAATAGGTTCATAATAACCTCCTCCAATAATTTCTATTTGACCTCTCTTCGCCATAATTTTGATTTTTTCTATAAATTCAGGTTTGTGATTTAAAAGCCATTCTAATAAATTACCAGAAAAGTGAAGAGTAATTTTTATATCTTCATATTGATATATATTGTCAATAAGAGGTTCATACGATTTTTTATAACAGTCTTCTATGACAAAATCAAAATTATCTACGGGTTGGTGAAAATGAAAGACAATAGGTAGATGAATACTTCTTTCAGACATATTTATGAATTCATTAAATAATGTGTTTAAATATATGTAAAAATTTTTACTTATAAAAGATAACTAATTATATTATTAAAAACTGAAATAATTGGTTTTTATGTTTAAATATTTTGATAAGAATGTGATCCAAGGAATTTGTAATTCGAACGAGTTTAAGGGATGGTTGCTCTCAAGAAGATGGTTTGGAGATAAATCAGCTTTATCAAATTTAGAATTTGAAGTATTGCTACAATATTTTGAAACGATCGCGGAAAAGGTTTTCCTAACAATAATTGATGTAAAGACTGCAGTTTATTCTAAAACTTATTTTATTCCTTTAATCTATTATGAAAAAATTGAAACTATTCTAGAGACTAATGAAAAAACACGGTCCAATATTTTACACCTTACTGAAAATACATTTAGTAAAAAGTTAGCTATGACTGTGGAAAATGAGCAAAGAATAATCACACTTAATTTACTAGAAGCAGAGTCTTGTCTTTTTTTCTGGAAGAAAATGTTATTTGACGCGACTATTTCTGAAAAGTTTCCAAAAATGGATTTGGAATTAACACTTTATAGCAAACAATTCGAAGATGAAACTAACATGAAGAAGGTTCAAAATTTAATAGAAGCAGGATTATATCCCAATAGATATGAGCTTTCATTAGACCAATTAGGGAAAGGAAATACTACTAATCTCTTATATTCATTAACAATATCTAATAAAAGAGCTCCAGACCAAAAACCCATTTCATACGTATTAAAATCTTATAAAGACTACTCAATAAGTTTAGAACCCTCAACACTATATGTTTTAGTAAAAAATAAATTTCCAAATGCACCGAAAATTTATGGTACAATAAAGATCCAAGATAAAGAAACAGTTGGAATAATAGAAAGTGTTCCTAATGAAGGAAATTTAGGAGATATATATTGGAATGAATTAAATAATATGATTAAAACAGTTTTTAAAGATATTAATGGTAATTTTTCTTTACTTACCGAAAAATCAAATATCTCCAAAATGATTAAAGAAAAATGTGTTGAGACTATAAAAGTATCTACTGAGATAGGACACTACATCAAAAACTTACATAAATCCTTAATTTTACCCTCCCAGAAAGAATACGTTTTAGAATCAGTAAATAGTGAAAAGTATCTTAAAACTTATACATATAGATTAAATTCGATGATTTCAGAATTACTAAGTCACATGACAGAGCAACCAGAAAGCGCATTTTTCAATTTACCAAAAATAAGTTCTATCCTTATAGATATTAAAGATATTATAGAAAGATTTCGTTCAGAATTCAAACAAACAGTGATTAAAATTCAACCTGTGCACCAAGACTTACATATGGAACAGATTCTATTCAATAAAGTTGATAATCACTATACTTTTTACTTTATTGATTTTGAAGGTGATCCACAACTATCCTTTGAGGAAAAGAAAGGAAAGTTCCCCATTGAAAAAGATTTGGCTTCATTTTTAAGAGCTTTGAGTTATATAAAATTTAATTCTTTACTTAGGTTCATTGAGCAAAAAATAATTCGAAAAGAGAAGTATGAAGTACCTGAAGAAATTCTTTATAATCTTTATTTCAGGAGAGCCGCCAGACCCATAAAAAAAGTTCTTGATATTATTCTCAATGTTCTTAATATATGGGAATCAAAATTAATAGGAAAAATATTGAAAAAATTAAACCCAAATTATATTTTAATTACATATTTTTATATGGAAAGGGCGTTATATGAATTAAATTACGAAATTTTATTCCGCCCGAATAAAACAATTGTTCCAATTTTAGGTTTAAAAGAAATTATAGATAAAAGTTAATTTTTTTTACTTCTTATTTTTATTCAGTTTCTTCTTCGACTATTTTAGCAAATTCATATGAAAAATGAGATGATGATCGCTCTACAGGGTGTACCTGTTTCTCATAAGCCGTCCTTATTTTACTTTGGGCTTCTATTTTTGAAAAAACCCAATCTGGATTAAATTCTCCTTTGTTAAAAATCGTCCATATGAAAGCTTCTACAAATTTTAAAGGACCAAATTTCTTATCTATTAATAAGTATTTTTCATCATCCAAAAATTTACGAAAAAAACCTAGATTATCACACATTTCTAATTTATAATCCATATCATCTAATTTGCCATTAATTCTTGCACAATCGTTTATAAATCGAGCTAATTTCTCACCTATATTTATTTGTTCTTCTTCATCCCAATTCTCAATTAGTTTTCTTAAAAAACTTCTTTTTATAATTATTAAATCTCGATCATTCAATGATTGAATTGAAATCTTTTGTTTAATTATATATTTAGACATTTCTAAATAATTTCTAATAAGATCAGCCTTAGAAACCCCTAATTTTGCGCGAATTTTTTCTATATTATAGTTCAATTCTTCATCAATTCTTACAGTTATGACGCTTGTTGAATCATTTAATTTATTCCTTCTAGGTGTAGCATTCTTTTCAGGGTTTGATGATTTTTGAAACGGATTTTTACTCAATTATGATACCTCTAAAGTATTTTATTTGTAATATTTGTATTAATTTTATAGTATATGTAATATAGGTAACTTATGAATATAAATGATTATGATTTACTATTTCTGTCAAAAATTATGGGAAAGTAAATATACAATTAAAAGAGATTTCATTATCTATTCATTTGAATATTATCACTTGTATGCTTTTTTAATCTTTAGATATCTATCTTCTAAATAATGAATCTTATTTTAAGTCTAGTTTAATATAACATCTTAATTAGGGTTTTAAGAATTTAAAGAGTTATTTTTAGAGATTCAGAATTAAAGTTCTTCCAGAATATTTTGTGTGTTATATTCTATGTCTTTAATATGAATGTCAAATTTTAATATTCAATAAAAAACATAATAAGTAAATAAAAATATTCAAAATTTTTATCTTAATGGGATTCTTGTGGTATTTTTAATAAATTTTGGAAAGATTTTTATTATATTCATAATATGCACTCGAAATATACTTTGATTATTACAGAGAGCCAATTCAATTAAAAGATATATTATATTGGTTAAAAATTCAAGAATAGTTGCAAATTCTAAAATTTAAAAACCATCAATGAATTTAATTTTGTTAAAAGAACACTTTATTAAATAAATAATCCCAAATATAAAAATGAGTTATAGTTAATTTTAATATCAATTGTAATCATTATATTATTTTGTAGTTTTAGTATACAAAATATACACAAGGTAAATATAAATATAGTCAAAAATATTGGTTTTATGTATATAACTATTAGATATTTATTAAGGGTTGGATAAAAGGTCATGGAAATTACACAAACTGGTATTTTAGAAGTCAATTTGCAAAATAAAACTGAAACAGTTTCTGTAAAAGCAGATGAGCAAATTGAAAAGATAGTAAAAGCCCTGTCATCACGAACAAGGCGTCAAATACTCCATCATATCCAAGAAGAACCGATGGATGTTTCTAATATTGCAGCTAGTTTAACTATGACTGAAGCTAATATTTCTGCCCAAATTAAAAAACTTGAAGAAGCAGGTTTAATTACTTGCGATTATGCATCCGGTGACCACGGGGTTCGTAAAATTAGCAAGTTAAAATTTAATAAACTTGTAATAGAGTTTTAATCACTCTTAATTTTTAAGAGAGGGCTTAAAATTGGTATCTAAACTATATCTATACTTAAAATTATAAGAAAGAAATAAAGTTTTATAATAAATAAGCCAATTCAGATAGTAATTTTAACTGGTGTAGTTTCTTTTTTCACGAGGGGAATAATTTCGTTTTCGTTTCCAACAATTTTCGGTTTACTTGTAAATAAGGGTAGACCTGCTTTTCCTCTCGCCATAATTTCTTTCATTTCTTCAGATATAATTGATTGCGTGACTCCCATCGAAAGAAGCATCTCTCTTCCATTCCTAATCACTGTTTTAGCAAAGCGCGGTATATTTCGCGTCATCCAATTGAATTTACCAAATGGATTAGCATATCTTTTTATGAGCATTTTAAGCCAACCCTTACTAAGATAATAAGCAGAATACGCTTCACCAACTAATTGATACATTTCATTACTGCTTAGTTGATCTGTACGCATCATAGAATGAAACAAATCATAATGCCGATAATCATTACTCGTAATCATATTTTTTTCTGACATTTCAGTATAAAAGTCAGTTCCGGGAAAAGCTGTAATTGGTGTGAATTGAATACAACTCAAATTAAGTGATTTTGCAAATTGAATATTTTGTCTTACCATTGTTTTAGTTTCTCCAGGAAATCCAATGATCACGCCGCCAAAAATTGAAATTCCATGATCCTGAAGCAATGAGACAACTTTTCTAACCATATCAGGTGTAGTATTTTGCTTATTCATTGCATCAAGGCTTTGTTGATGAACTGATTCGATCCCGAGAAAAACTTGTCTCATACCTGCTTTATGCATTAAATCGATTAACCAAGGATTTCTGTATAGCGAATCAACTCGGGATTGGCAAGAGAAATTCATTTTATTAGGAACTCCTGAACGAATTATAGTTTCAAGAATCTTTTTTGTACGTTTTATTTTAATAGTAAAATTATCTTCACAGAAAAAGATAAAATCATTTTTCAAATCAATGTCATAGATTTCTTGCATTATTCTTTTAGTAGATTTAGTTCTATAAGTTACGGGGCGATCTGAATTTCTCCACATTTTTATGATACAACAGAATTTACAATTATGTGGGCAACCTCGTGAGGTTTCAAGTTGAGCGACTCTAGCACCTAAATAAACATATTTTTTATCGTCTAATAAATCTCTACGAGGCATAGGAAAATTATCCAAATTAGGCTCTAATTTTCGATCTTGGTTATGAAGTACTTGCCCTTCTTTGTTTTTATATGAAATTCCATCTATATTTCTTAAGTTGGTGTTATCTTTGTTTCCATCGATAAAATCTACAAGCTCACGAAAAGTGTGTTCTCCTTCTCCCCTAACTGCATAATCTATCGCAGGATGTTTTGCTACATATTCAGGAACTAAAGTTGGCTGATATCCACCAATAATAGTGGTACAACCTTGCTCTTTAGCCATTTGAGCTACTTCAAATGCATGAGAGATTTGGGGTGTCATACTTGTGAGAGCTACTATGTCACTCTGATTCAATAATGAATTGAATCTTCTCTCATTATATTTATGAACTTTAAAATCGAATAATTTCGCATCATGTTGTGGAACCATTGCTGCAATTGAAATTAAACTTAAAGGAGGACCTTTAATTATTGCATCAAGCCCAGAACTTAATCGGGCAGGATTAACATATAGAATTTTCAACTTTTCATTCACCATGTTTTTTTGGTTTTTTAGTTAGAAGCCTAATCTCCACTATCCATATATAAAACTGAATAGCATTAATTGAGGAGAAAAAGCATAGAGAAACCTTCAAAGATTTCTCAATAATTAAAACCTTAAATAATAAATAGTAATTGATCTTTATAAACTTTTTGTTATATCTACATAGCTGTAAAAAGTACAAAGACGGCTTAAAAATGCAATATAGAAAAATCTAATGAACAATGACATAGAACAAATACAAATTGGGAATATTGGTATTTTTGCTAAAATTGAGGAAGAAATTAAAAGATTAATAAAGACGTAGGGTTAAATGCATTTTAACAATTTAAACCTTTATTTAAAATAATCAATAAGAGTATTTTTTATTAGTTCAAAATGACCTAAATGTACCTTAGAAAGGTCTCCTAATGCTTCTCTAAGTCCCAATTTTTGAATTCTTTCAGTTATTTTATAATAAGGTGATTCTTTGATTTCTTTTATTAATGCTTTATTTTTCTCAATATCTCCTAACAAGAATTCATTTGGATCTATTTGATGAATGCTTAACATTCCTTGAATGATTGAAATTAACATCGTATCGAAAGTAATTCTCAGAATAATTTCATGATCAAAATCTGAGTGTATAGGAAGAAGATAAGACTTAAGCATAGAAATTGATTCTTTAAAAAGTTCAAACGATTGTTTTCCTAATTCTTTAATTCGATCATTATGAACGCGATTTTCAGATGCTCTTAAACATAATGCTGATACCGTCTGATACTCTGCAACAAAATGTATAAATCTTGCTTTAGCATTAAGTAATGTATCCTTGGATTCTACTTCATCTATTACATTATCTAAATCATCCAAAGCTTTTTTAAAGTTAGCGGCTATATCAAAGAATTTCTTAGCAGAAGCTTCAAATTCTTTTTTAGCCAATAGATTGAACGCCCTTTTTTCTTCTAATTCATAAAGTTCATCAAATTCATGTATTTTCATTACCGCTTTTAAAATTAACCGTTTACCTTCATCTTTTTTGAGTCTAGATCGTTCAAAAGATTGTCCTGCTTTTAGAAGGAGCACTGAAGATAAATTTCTATACTCTTCAGGATCAGTTTTATATAAATAATCTGAAGCGCTTTGCCAAGATTCTCCCGCAGTCTCCCAATCATGCATTCTAAAAGAAATATTTCCTAATTGAATTAATAATTTAGCAGATACTTCATATAGTTTTAATTCTTCAGTTTTTCTAATAATTGATTTCAATCTATAAATAGCTTGAATGTTATTCTTAAATTTTGAGATAATTTGTGCTATTCGTATAAATAATTCATCCAGTTTAATATAGCTCCCGAGATCAAGGTAAATTGAAGCAGCTTTTTCGTAAAAATTGATAGCTTCTTCTCCTTTTCCACGATCAGCAAGCGTTTCTGCTTGGTCTATTAGCCTTACAGCTTCTAACTCTTTTTCATCATTATAGCGATTATTGATCATATTTTTCTTCTCACAAATAAGCATTTAGTAAATAACTGATTCAATTAAAATTTCTATACAATTTACATAGACTTAATTAAGATATTAAAACCTTAGTATTAATAGCTTTCTATCAATATTGTAACTCTACACTTCTTTTTAATTAAATTTAAAAGTGCTACTTTATTAAAATTGCCGAAAGAGTTTTATATTTCTACTTTTTATTATGTCTCTGAATTCTATTGATTGATACACGGATGCAAATGATTCTTTTGCATCTTCAATCGCTCCGTAAAAAATGAAGTTGGAAAACCATACTACAATAAACATAATACTCGCCCTCCTATATCGAGTGTGGAATTTAATATTCAAGCGTGGGGAAGAATATTGAAAAAGAAAGAGATTTGCAGCTGTACCTACGGGAAGTTTCAAGGATGTACTTACTAATTGTTGTGTCTCTAGTATATGAGCCAAGCTTTCCAAATTTACAACACCCCCATCAATCCAGAATTTCTTAACACCAATCTTATCTAGTCCTTCAATTATATTCATATTATTCGGTTGATTTCTTTCAGTAAGATATGCATATCTCTGGGTTGAGGTCATATTTTCTGAACTGAGTATTAAAATTACGGCAGATTCTATTTTGTATTTCTTAATAATTTCTATTTCTTTCTTGTTTTTTAGATTTGAAATTGTATTATATATATATTGATCTGGTTTTATGCCATGTTCTGTAAGACATTCGATTCCAGCTACTCTTGATTCGAAATTTCCACCAAGTATAAATGGAGGATCATAATGATCTAAGTAAAATTCTAAATAATTCCTCATTGATTTAGGAGATGTAGCGGAGATTTCCACTAAATTAGGAATTTTATATTTTTCAGATAATGATATGTGAGTATCGATACGTTTCATAGCTTTAGATGAATTAAAAACTTCAGGATTCTTCCTATCTATAATAGTTTCATTCTGATAAAAAATAGTACCAATTAACACTGGGGGCAACTCAAAATTTCCTTTTCCTAATTTTATATTCCCGTAAGAATAATATTCAGTATTATCCATCTTGAATCAGTTATTAATTGTAATATTTAAAATAGGAATGAAAAATAATTTAATCTGCTTGATTTTTTAAGACTCTTAAACGTTTCAAAATTTTATTTATTTTTATAATTATATCAAGATTAAGCATTCTTATAACTTTCTTAAATCAGAAGTATATTTTAATAATAGGAATTAAATGTCTGAAAATTAATAATTAATTAAGAAGTATTAAAATTCTTTAAAATAAAATATTTGATAAGATGAGTGACGAAAAAGTTTCCCATATTAATGTTGCAGCATATTTTTTAGCACAAAAAGGATACTCTTACGATAGACTCTGCTGGATGCTTGCTCAAAGGCAATTGCTTGTTCAAGGAGACTCTAGATATAATCAAGAAGATAGAATAAGAGAAAAAGCAGCAGAAATATTTTTTTCTGGTCCAAATTATGATGTATTATGTTATTTGATATCAGAAATAGATATAATGATGAAATTAGGAAAAGGTAAGAGTAAAAAGTAAGAATCTAATCATTAATTTATTAGAGTTATCCTAAAGAGTATTATATTTCATTTTCAATTAGAGAATTATAGAGAATGAGTTAATATGGATTTAAAAATGGATTATTGTACTAATTAATAAAGATGTAATTTCATATCACACCTTCTACAATGCCCTTCTTTTAATTTTTTAAAACAATCTTCGTGGTAAAGCGCGTTACATTGAAGATTACCACATTGAACTGCTGATTGGCCTTTCTCAAAAATCATATGACAAACTGGGCACGCGTTAAATAAAGCTTCATCTCCAAGCAACCCCACGTCTTGAATATATTTAGCAGGAATAAGATCAGGTTTTTTCGCAGTTTCTTCTTTCAAACCTTTTGTAAGAATACGTAATTTTTGAATTTGAGTGACTTCTATAGGTATCTTCAAAAGGTAGAAACAATGTGGGCACCGTGCTGTGCCAGACCTTTTTATTTGATGATTTTTTTGAGAATCTGCCCATGCTGCTAAACAATGTATATGAAATGGAGTAGTGCAATTAGGACAGTATCTCCCAGTAACATAAAATGATCCTTTTGTGTAAGGATTTTGATCAGAAAAACAGATCGAGCATTTTTTAAAATCACCTTCTCCACGTATCTGTTTTACACGTTGTTCTTGATCTTTTGTTAAATCTTGAACTCTTAGTAAATCTGCTGCAATTTTTCTAAGAAAAGCGGGGTTCTCAATAAGTATTTTTTTACTCGACCCATATGTTTTATAATTATCATCAGCTATTTCTTTTGCGGACCTAATCAAGGATTCATGATCATTATTATAAAAGTATCGACCACTTGTTATATCGCTTATTTTTTTTAGTACATTGTCTTGCCTTGTATTTCCAATACTAAAAGTATCAATTCTGATATTTAAACCTTGAGCTAAACGTGCCATCTTTAATGGATCAGCTACAGTTCTCATATAATTCCCATCAGAAATCAGAACTATTCTAGGTGTTTTAGCTCCAATCTTACGCAATTCTGCTATAAGCGTTTTAATTGATAAAGCTAAAGCATCTCCCATAGCAGAGTAACCTCCACAAGTAAGAGAATATAAAACTTTGGTGAGTTTTTCTTCAAAATTTGATGTAGTGAAGTCTATTATCTTTTTTGCTTTATTAGAGTATTTTATTATAGAAAATGCACTTAAACTATCTAAATTAAACCTTTCTTTAATTAATGTTTTAACTGCAGAAATACAGCATGTAAATCTGTTAGGAGCGAAATCCTTTCTAAACATCGAGCGTGATGTATCTATGCAAATGACAAGATTTTCAGGTATTCTATTCTCTGACATATTGCTTTTATTGTTTTTTGGATATTTTTTTTGAAGTAAAGTAATTGATCGTTTAGTTTTAATCGATTTTTTAAATGTTTATTAATTACTAATTATATTAATACTGCTTCAATTAGATAAAGTTTATTTTTACAAAAAAAAATATTATTATTACTATTAAAATTAAGAATATTAGTAAAAAGATAATTGAAATTAAATTTGATGCCTAATGTCAGATAATAGTGGAAAGAGTTTAAAAATTAAGGATTTCTTTAAAAGTAACGTTCTTATTAATGAACTTGAAGATGTTTTGAGATTTAAACCCGATTCATTAATAGGTGTAGATAAAATTAGTTCTGATCACTTATTTGATGAAGGAATAAAAACAATTGATGATTTAGCTAATTTATCTGTTGCAAATCTCCCCGAACTAAAAGAAATTCCACCAAATATGCTACAAAAATGGGTGAAAATTGCACAGGTAATTCAAAAGAACATAAAAGAACAAATGAGGAGACATAAAAAATTATTAATGATCGGTTTAGATAATGGTGGTAAAACATCTATACTAGCAATAGTTCAAGACAAATTCTCAATTATTAAATCTCTTTTACCTACAAGGGGTGTAAAGAGGGAAAAGCTTGATTTTTTTGGGTATCCGATAATCTCATGGGACTTAGGAGGTCAAGTCCAGTATCGAGAAAAACTGTACTTTAATAGACCAGAACTTTTTTTCACTGAAGCTGATATTATGTTATATGTTGTTGATAGTCAAGACCCAGATAGAATTCCTGAAGCAGCTAACTATTTTCGGGAAGTTTTAAAAGTATTAGAAGAGTTACATGAGATCCCCTCAGTTTTAATAGTTTTAAGTAAAAGTGATCAAGATGCTCGTAAAACACTTCAATGGCAACAAACTGTAACAAGTATAAAAAATAAATTCAACAGTATTGCTCAAGAATTTAAAGAATTTTCAATTGATTACTGTGATACAACGATTTTTCAAAGAGAAACA
>CAYNEU010000019.1:0-3020 GCA_964396275.1 uncultured archaeon
TATATAATAAAACGAATGGTAATCCTAGAGCAATTATAAAGTTATTAATAAAGATATTTAATGATATTGTATTATCTTATGAGGATTTGGAAGATATACTTAAAAAATATCAATGATTACACCAATTCATAATTTTTTTAAAATAATTTTTTCAAATATATCGATTTCTTTGAGAAATTTCTCCATATATTCAATTTCCCAATTTGAATTAGATATTTTTTGCCTAAATGATTCCAAATAAAGTGTAGATCTAAAATACACCAGTAATAAAGTTCTAATTGCATTTTGTTTTAAAATTTTGTAATTATCTAAATAATTCAAAGAATTAAATAATTGATTATAATCAGGAAGAAATTTTTCTAATATTTGTATACAGAGTGCTTCTAACTCAGAACTTTTAGAGTTCAATGCTTGAAAAAGATTTCGCGCCATAATAATTGGGAAGTTTTCTAAATTCAAAATCACTTGAAGTGTGTTAATTTTAATAGGAAAATAATCATCATTTACTGCATATCCTAATAATTTTGATATATCATTAGATATATCGGAATTTGCAGAAATTTTTCCAATCGCTTGAATAATTTCATTTCTAATCCACATATCTGAGGTATAATATGTCTCTACTAAGAAAGACACATATCTATCTTCTAATTTTATTAGATTACCAATCTCGCCTATCAAAAAAATCAAATTTAATTTAACTTTATCAAAAATCTGTGCGTCTAAATTGTTCAAGAAATATTCTATATAATTTAGATGTTCTTCTTGTGGATCTTCACTTAATTTTATTAAGAAATCATTTATTATTTCTGGGTCGTTGGCTCTTTTGATTTCTTCAAAATTATTTTTCATTGATTCCATAAATCTAAAGATAATTATTTATTTATCTGGATTGTCAACAACACTTTTTAAAGGTTTTATCATTTCAGTTTTTAATACAGAATAAAAAACCTTTCTAAATTTCTCGTTTTGAGTCAAAGGGATGAATTTTTCATTCATTTTTTTTGCATATTTATCGGTATGGGGGAAATCATAAAATCCATGTTCTTCATAATATCTATGATCAGCTTGGAATACAAACCTCATTCTACCATATACAGCATCTCTAAATATTTTATTTCCTCCGACTGAAAGAAATGTTTGTGGTTTTTTATAACCAGATTGGGAAAATATGATTAGTCTTTTAGCTAAATTATAAATTAATGAATCTATAATCTTTGAATCCTCGTATTCATCAGTTATAATATCTACTAAGTTGCTTTCTTCAAGTTCAGGAATCGATTCGATGATTTGTCTTAAATTAGCAATTTGACCCAATGGTCCAGATATAAGAAAACCGAATTGCTTTTCCCTTAAGGTAGGAATATGGCCATTGAAAAAACTCCTGTCAAAAACCATTTTCCATCTTGATGATAAATATCTATCTACTATATTTCCAGCAAAAACTAAAATATCAGCCGATTCTAATTTTACACTCCAAAATTCAGAAAATTCATCTTTATCTTTATAAACACAGATATTATCATAGCCACATTGAATACATCCTAAACATCCGCCCTTTATATCTAAATCATGGATATTTACTATTTCAATTTCAGTAGAAAAGCAACTTTGAAAAAGTTGGATCATTTTCCCTAAATTAGTGCTTCTATCTACAGAATCTGTTATAATAAGTATCTTTTTTCCAGTTGTATCTATTTTTTCTTCTTCTTCAAGGTTCCCTGGTACATATTCAAAAGCTTGTTTAACTAAGGGTAAATTCTTTCTGGTTGTAGGACTATTATTTTTAATTGCGTTAAACAAATTTTCAGCAAAAGAGATTAGTTGTTTTCTCTTGTCTGGAAACATAAGATCAAACATATCAGCAGAAAAAAAACCAACAAATTTCATCTCTAAATCATCACAAATAGCATTCATATAATTTATCGCAGTATGATCATAGAAATGAATTGAGGTTGCGAGCAAAGTAGTGTATTTATCTTTGAAAGCTACTTCCTTCTTCCTTTCTGTTATTAGTTCAATAAATCTTTTATATTGAGATGGAACAAGCATCACATATAAAGGGAAGCCCCAAATAACCCCATCACAATTCTTCACATCATCTATAATTTCTTTAAATTTTTCCTCGTTATTTTCGAGTTTCTTAATTTGTTGAGCAATATTTAAGATTTTTAGCTCATGTTGAGGAAATTTTTTTTGAATATATAAAATATATTGCATTGTTGCACTTTCGATACCTTTAGGACTTCCATTTAAAACGATTATCTTCACTTACATATCCCTTCTTTTAACGAATTAATGTTAGATATTGATAATCTACCAAAACTAATAATAATTTTCAAATCTTTCCTGAATTAGATTTTGTGCTAAAATTTATTATTATAAAAAAGTAAAAATATTTGTTCTCTTTATCTTTACTTCAAATTTAACTTATTTTATATTTTTTATCATTCTATTTTTCTTCAGTTTTTACTATTATTGTTTTAGATATTTGAATAGTATATGTAAGTCTTTTAATCTATCAATGGGTTTAAAAATAATATCATCTGCTCCTGTTTCTGTTAAAATTTCTTCTTTTTCTTTTTCAGAAAATGCAGCGGATATTAAAATTATTGAAATGTAATTGAATTGAGTGCTCGATTTAAGCATTTGGCAGAAATGATCCCCATTTATTTTACTCGTTTTTAAATTAACATCAAGTAATATTACTCTTGGAGTTAAGGTCTTCAGAAGGAACAAAGCTTCCTCAGAAGTCTCAACTGATTTAATATTTACACCCTGTCCTCTAAAGAAATGATCAATGGTTTTCCGTTCTAATTCATTATCTTCGATATACAAAATGTCAATTTTTTTTACAAATCTTACTATATTTGGTTCACTAAAATGTCGCTTCACAGAAATTTCTAATTCTTCTAAAGCACTAATTGCATTCTGAATGCCCTCTTGGAAGTCTTCTTTCTCCTCGATGTAATTGTTCAACATTAAGAGAGATAATTTAAGGGGCGATAACTTCTGCTTCA
>CAYNEU010000020.1:0-2480 GCA_964396275.1 uncultured archaeon
TTGTCAAATAATAAAATAATTGAGCTGTTTTTAAATCCAAAAGTTGTGGCGGTAATCGGTGCTTCAAAAAATCCAATGAAAGGTGGGCATCGAATAGTAGATAATCTTGTTTTAAATAATTTTAAAGGTAAAATTTATCCAATAAATCCCAACTCAGAAGGAGAGTTATTTGGATTAGAATTTAAGAAGTCAGTTTTAGATATTGAAGAAGAAGTGGATCTTGCTGTATTTTATATTCCAAACCGTAAAATACCACATATACTAGAGGAATGTATTAAAAAAGGGATTAAAGGTGCTATTATTGAAGCTTCTGGATTTGAGGAAGTAGGGGAAAAGGGTCTTGAATTAAAAGACCAAATTCTAAAAATTACTGATAATTTTTCGAAAATCCGAATTATGGGGCCAAATTGTATGGGGCTTACTCGGATTGACGGAGATAGTGATGCTGAAGGTAATGAAAAAGGCGGATTTTTTACTAGTTTTGGTGTTTTTTACAAATATAAAACTGGCAATATTGCTATAATCAGTCAGTCAGGAATGTTAAATGGGGGATATCTGATGTACATGATGGAGAAATATCCAGATTTAGGTATCAGATATTCATGTTCAATAGGAAACAAAATGGATTTAAGCGAAATTGAATTTTTAGAATACTTTATTGACGATCCAAGTGTTAATGTTATAGCTATGTATCTTGAATCATTTAAGGATCCAAGAAAATTTATCGAATTATGTAAGAAAGCGAGAAAAATACCAAACAAAACAATTATTCTTGTGAAAGGTGGGCTAACTTCACAAGGTCAAAAAGCTTCTTTAAGTCATACTGGATCACTAGCAGAAAATTCACAATTAATCAAAGCGATAATAAAGCAATCCGGTGTAATTCAAGCGAGAAATTTCTTTGAACTATTTCAATTTGCTCGAACATTTTCAATGCTATACCAAGAAAAAATCATAATGCCAAAACAAGGTAATGTTGCATTAGTTGCTGGTTCAGGAGGAGCAGGAACAATTTCCGCCGATCTTATTGTTGAATATGGTTTAACCTTCCCTAGTTTAGATGAGAGTATATATAATAAACTTGTTGAAGTATTTCCAGAATGGATGCCGCCAAATAGATTTGCACTTGTAGATATTTGGCCCGCAATGGAAAAGGCGATGATGAATAAGATGAATCCTGGAAATATTGTGGGTTCTGTATATGAACTTCTATTAAACGATGATAAGATTGAAGGTATTCTTAATATGATGTTTTGTTCAAGTCGCTTTCGAACTTTTAATAATTATGAAAATGTAGTTGAACATATAAATAACCACTCTAAACCAATATTCTTTTGGTTGATTGGAGAAGTTAGAGAAATCCGTAAAGTTTCACGATTATTAAATGAACATAATATTCCAAATTTTCCAAGTTTAGAAGATATGATTAAGAATTTTTGGATACTAGTACAAGATTCAAAGAATAAAAACAAAGGCTAATGGTTCGAATTTTATGCGAATTTTATGCATTGGAGATTTACATGTACCTATTCGCGCAAAAGACCTTCCTATGCAACTATACGATAAAATAAATGAAATCACAAAATCAGAGCTCTTTGATTATACTTTTTTTACAGGTGATCTAATTAACTTCCCTGAATTGCTCGATTTTTTGAATCAAAAAACAAAAGGAACTTTATTTAAAGTAGTAGGGAATATGGATTATTATTATGGGAATAGAGATTCACCATCTCATCAAAAATTAGATATTTTTTTTGATGATAACGAGAAAATTACATTAGGTTTAACACATGGAGCACAGATAAGACCTCGAGGAGACCATGATCAATTAGAGCTTTTGGCTCAGAAGAAAGGGTATAATGCTTTAATTACAGGGCATACTCATAAAGAAGAAATTTTTCTAACGAATAAAGGCATTTTATTAATAAATCCTGGAAGTGCTACTGGTGCATGGTCATTTGTTGCGAGTGGTATTCCTTCTTTTATTGAATTATATGTTAATAATAGATTTAAGGATATTATAATAAAACTCTTCCAATTTGATAAAAAAACAAGAGAAGTAAATGTTTTAGAATTCTATTTTATCTTAAAGAATAATCACATTTATAAGAAATATTAAGCAATTCTTTAAAATACTTCAATCTAAAACGAGAATTTTAGAAAGCTTTAATAAAATGCCGAAATTACGTTTACCCGTTGATCCTTTTGAGAATCTTAATTTCTTATATCCAAATGCATTCTTTTTGAGTACCATATTAAGAACTGAATTCTCCCCATTCACAAAAAATACTAAATCTTCAGGGGCCGCTTTTAATTCTAAATCATACTCATCCAATTTTCCCTTTCCTAGAGTATACATACCTCCATTAGCAATTAGATTTACCCAAAAATAATAATCTTCTTCAATTTGCAGACCTATAATTACTCTAGCTTTGAAATTTGCTAACAATTTTTCATACTTGGGATTCTCTCTCTTTTCT
>CAYNEU010000021.1:0-10195 GCA_964396275.1 uncultured archaeon
GAATAATTCGCAGGAATATGGAATCATTTCAATAAACCCTGAAGGTTTCGTTGAAAGAATAATGGAAAAACCTCCTCCTGAATTAAACATGGGTAACCTCGCAAACGCAGGAATTTATATATTTGATTCCATGATTTTTAAAGCCATTGATAAGACTCAAAAATCGATTAGGAATGAATTTGAGTTTACAGATTCAATGGAAATTTTAATTAAACAATTAAATGGAAAAATAGTAGGATATATAATAAAAGACTACTTTTGGAGTGACATTGGTCTACCTTGGCAATTATTAGAAGCAAATAATTATCTCTTAGATAAATTAAAAGGAAGAATTTTAGGTGATATTGAAGAAAATGTTTTTATCTCTGGAGATGTTTTTATAGGAAAAGGTACAAAAGTCAGATCTGGTAGTTATATTCAGGGTCCTTGTTATATAGGAGAAAATAATTTAATAGGCCCAAATGCGTTTATACGCCCTTATACATCAATTGAAAATGATTGTTATATTGGAATGTGTGAGGTAAAAAACTCATTAATTTTTTCAAATGTAACTATCCCACATTTTAATTATATTGGTGATTCGATTTTATGCGAGAATATTAACCTTGGTGCAGGTACTAAAATATCAAACTTGCGATTTGATAACAAAACTATAAAAATGAAAATTAAGGAAAAATTAGTGGATTCTGGTCGAAGAAAACTGGGCGCAATAATTGGTCCTAATTCTCAGACGGGAGTCAATGCCAGCATAATGTGTGGGAAAAAGATAGGTGAAAATTCGATTATCGGGGCAAATACATTAGTTGATGAGGATGTAGCATCAAATTCACTATATTATCAAGATTCTAACGGAAAAATGAAAAGAAAAACTAATCCAGTTTAAATTAATATTTCTGGATCTCTATTTTTTATTGAATTACTATTTGTTCTTTAACTTTTGGTTATTCTCTTTTTCTTAATTCTCGTAATAATTTTGAAAATTTTAATGGTTTACCAGTATAATTAAGCTCACTCAACGCTTGTTCTTGATATGCAATGAAGAGAGTGTTTGAAAATTCCTCCCAATCTCGACAAATTTTTAAAGTTTTTTCATCATTTCTTAGAAGACTGTCATGAGACATTAATCTGGCAAACTCTGATGCATAATCTTCAATAAGATCTGAATCCCCCCCCACAAGTAAATCTCTGCAAAAATCATTAGCAGGATACCAATCTTTTACTCTTGAGAAATCTCGATGAATTTGAGTGAGAAGTACATTTCTAGGCCCCTCCCACAATTCCATAATCATAGAATCGCGATGCAATCGAGGTGATGACAAGAAATCTTCCATTATACCATGTCCACCATAAAATGAAATTGCTTTTCTTATCATTTTCGGTGCCTCATCGGCTACAACGATTTTTTGAAGCATTATTAATTCGCGTAATCTAAATCGACGTTTTCTTTCATCGAGATCTTCAATTTTTTCTAATTCTCTAATTCCACTGATCAATTTTTCTTTAAAATGAATGTATTCAGAATAAATTTTGAAAGTACCCACAGCAGTTCTTTTTGCATAATGATCTAACTCATTTATTTGATTTATCATCATTGGAAAGGAAGATATAGGAACATCAAACGCTTTTCTAAATTGTGAATATAATATAGCCTCTCTTACTACTCGCAGTGCCCCCGAGGCCATTCCAAAAGCAACGTGGAGTCTCGATAAAGAAAGAACAATCCCAACTATATCAGCGAGACCCATTTCAAGCGGACCCACAGGGTATGCTATAGTACCATTATAAGTAATTTCTGCTGTCGGTAGTTCAGCAGTTCCTAATTTCTGTTTTAGTCTATCAATTGTGAAGGAATTTCTTATTTCTTTTTCTTTATTCCCTGGAAGCCAAGCAGGAACAGCAAATGCTGCTACTCTCGTTGATGATTGAGTTCCTTTGGGTTTTGCAGTTACTATTTGATGATCTGCTTGTATTGCAGAACAAAAAAACTTCTGACCATATAAACGCCACACATTTGAATAACCATCTGGACCTTCTTCTTCTTCGAATATAGCTTCAACTAAGTTTGCGGGTACATCGCTTCCTCCCTGAATTTCACTAACAAATTGGGATCCTAAACTGTATTCACCATTTGCTCCATCTCTAATGGAAATAAGGATATCTCTTGCTTCAGAACTCAAAGTATCTTCATACTTTTGCATAAGTTCAACAGCACCATGTGTACATGCCACAGGACACATAATTCCTGCTTCTCCATTTTCATATAACAAAAACATTTTAAAAAATCTACTCCATGCCGTATTTCTCGCAGGATCAAAAAGTCCAAGACTGAAAACTTCACGTTCTAAAATTTCAGTCTCTAAACATCGTTCTATACGATCAATTCGATGATTATGAGCATCATAATGTTTCAGCTTTGTAACTTTTACTCTATTTTCAAGTTCATTAGCTTTATCAGCAAGATTTCGAAATCTAAAGGAAACATAATCTGAAAGAGCTCGAAGATCTCTATCAATTTTAGCATACTCATCTAGAGGGGCATACTTTTTAACCAGAGCTTGTAGAAACTCATCATCTTCATAATAATTAAGATGATTTCTAACAAATAAAAAATCATCAAAAGTGTAGGGATTATTCCGATTTCCTTCTTGAGCAGACAAATTTACCACTTATTAGAGTTAATTATAAAACACTTATTATTTGGCTTTTAAAAAATATTTTTAATATATGTAATTAATGGAGTAATCTTCATAAATTAAACGTTCTTTCTTAAAAAATAATAAGCATCTAATGCTTAAATATTAAAAAGGTATTATTCAAGGCTAGGTTCTTCTGATTCTTCATCATCATTTTCTTCGTCAGGGGAGTCCTCCACTGGTGAGCGTTCGCCTCGATTTCTATTTGAAGATTGTGCTAGCTTTTTTACGTTAATTCTTTCAGATCTTTTAATTTCTGACTTTCTGGATCTTTTAACATCAACTTCTACAATCTCGAATTGGTCATCGGGAATTTCCTTATCCTCCCCTCCTTCAGGCATTGATACTAATTTGCTCTTAATTATAACAGCGTTAGATAATGGATATATTGTTTTAGCAACACGTTGAATTTGATTTTGAAACTCACCGAAAACGATCCCAGCAATAAATTTCTCATGGTTTAAACTTTTTGCGAACTCTGTTAATATCTCTCTCATTATTTTTCGAATTAATATCTGTTGACTACTTCTAGCTCTCTTTATAGTAGTACATAACATCGTGATCCGAAAAATATATCCATCCTTTGTTGTTAAATTTTTAATCGTCTGGATTTTTGTGCTCCCCCTTCCAATAAGGGATCTAATAAAATCATTTGTATAACTATGACCTTGGAATACTGTATTACATTTTTTCGCCTCGTCATGGATATCTATAATTTGAAATTTTAACTTCAAACTTATATCAGAATATTTTCCCGTAAAATCATATAATAAAGTTTCTAGAGTTCTTCCAATCAAAGTATCTTCCAAACCAATAACTTCACCAATAGGTTTAAAGTTAAAGTTCTTACTGGCGACAACAGAGTACCAATCTTTATCTTTGAAAGTAACTTTCTTTGTTTTTACTTTTTTTTTCCTTGCTTTTGAACTCACTTTAAATCCTCCATTTATCTTGCTACCAACGTCCTAATCTTTTCAACGTCGTATTTGAAATCTTGAGGCAGTATCTTTTTCTTTTTGTAGTATTTTATTAATCGATAGATTTTCGATTCTGTTCTATTAAGACCTTTTTTCGCTTCTAAGTCTTTATGGTTTGATTCGAGATGTTTTCTTATAGTTAAGGCTTTCCGTACTAAATTTGCTAATTCTTCTGGCAAAAGTGTTTCAATCTCATTTTCCTTGAGAATCTGGCTAATTTTTTTACCAGCTACAACTTTAACTAACGGTACACCTCGAGAATCTCTCATTATAGTACCGATCATAGATTTTGAATGTCCTCTTCTTGCGAGTCTAACTACTTCGCTTTCAACTTCCTCTGGTGCGAGTTCTACCCATTCCGGTTTTTCCAATCTGGCAGGTCTAGTTGACCCACTACTTCCCTTCTTTCTACTGTGCATCCGGGCCATTTTTTATTTAATTCTCCTGTGTTTTACAGATTAATACTGAGATTAAAAATATAACGATTTAAAATATTTAAAGAAGTATACAAAATAAAATTTTGTAATTTTCTTAATGTAAAAGACAAATCCAATATAATCTTGCTTGTTCAATTAGTTTTGATTATTAATTATTTAAAACTATAATAATTATGAAACAAGAAGAAAATATGATCTATTTCGTAACGGGAAATATACATAAATTTAATGAAATTTCCGATCTTTTCTTAAAAGCGGATGTAAAATATAATTTAAAACAAGAGAATATTAAAACAATAGAAATCCAAGCAAATAATATAAAAGAAGTGGCGTTATTTAAACTAAATAGCATAAAAGGACAAATAAATGGATCATATTTCATAGAAGATGCGGGATTCTTTGTTGATACGCCACTCAATGGTTTCCCAGGAATTTATTCTTCTTATATTATGAAAACCATTGGTAATAAAGGTTTATTGAGATTGATAGATGATTTTGAGAATACTGAAGCTCATTTTACTTCAGTTATAGCCCTCTATTTTAAACCCCATGACAAAAACTACTTTTTTGAAGGGAATGTTCAAGGGAAAATCTCAGGAAAAATAAGAGGTTCAGGGGGTTTTGGATTTGATCCTATTTTTTTACCTAATGTTATGCCAAGTATGACATTTGCGGAGTTAACCACTGAAGAAAAAAATAACATATCTCATAGGGGGATTGCTTGGAAAAAATTTATTGAATTCCTAAAAGAAAATATAAATTAATATTTCTTTTTTATTCAATTTATTTATTAGAATGTTTGACGGAATATGTCCATTATGGTTTTCTTATAAAAATATTTGATTAAGATCACATAAGTTCCTAGAAATGCAAAAGAGATTGATAAAATAAAAACTCTGAGTAATGTATCCATAGGAATTGTGAAGATGACAGGCATCTCTGTCATTAAGCTTATAGTTGTTTGAAGTAGATATGCGCTATATGATCCAATAATGGTCCCCATAATTCCTGCGGCAAGCAAAATAGTCATACTTTCAATTAAAAACATATTTCTAACGTTTCTAACTTTCATACCCATTGACCGAAGGATGCCAATTTCAAACTTTCTCTCCAATATAATTGCATACATACTACTAACTAACCCAAAAATGCTTATTATTATCGTGAACATTAAGATCAATTCCATTAGGAAACTTTGTCTTTCTGTCATTGCTTCCATGAAGTTTATTTTAGAAATTGCATCATCAATAAGTATATCTTTATCTTGATACATTATGCGAATGTCATCTTTAGTTTCTTCAATATTCTCCTCTGTATTATCAATCAAATTTATGAATACTTTATCTAAAATCATGTTACTCTCTCCAGGGTTCTCTATTTTCATTAAACGCATATAATTGTCTAATGAGACCATTACGCCTCCTCCTCTAGCTGACATCTCATTAGTTCGGAAATTATAAAATCCAGGAATGCCTCCCGAGATTCCTACAACCCTAAATAACGTAACGTTCCCAGGATGATCTTCTATTTGTGGATCATAGAACGTTATTCGTACATATTCTCCTACATCCTGGATACCGAGTCTACTTGCAATAGATTTTGCTATAATACATGTATTATTATGAGAAAATAATTCATTAAAAGAATATGAAGTACTACTTCCATCACTTTTCCATATTAATAACTTCTTATCAATTAAATCAACAAAATCTTCATTAATACCTATAAATCCCGCATCTACAACGTCAAAATCCATCATATCTCCTGCCGTGGTTCTGAATTTTATCTCTTCTTGAGTTGTATAGAATTGAAACATACCCATCATCATTTCTTCTGATGATCCCCCCGAAAAACCTACTTGTCCTTCGCTAATTTCAAACATCGCCGCTAGAGTGGCCTGAAGATCGAAAGTATTATGAAGTGAAATCGCTAATTTATCAACTCCTGCTAATTCTTTTAAATCATCAGCCATTTCAAGAGTAAGAGCACTCTCAGGACTATATAATTCTTGATTCATTAAAACTAAATCTGACCCGTATTGAAATTTTAAATTTAGTGCTGTATTAGCTGATTGCATTTCAGTAACGCTCGTAAGGAAAAAGATAAATGAAAAACTAATAGCAAACATAACAACAGTACTAGTATTACGTCTTCTATAACGCTTTAAAGAAATGCCAATAATACTACTATACTTTTTTATAGCCGGTGAAATTACTCCTAAAAAAACTCTCTGAATTAGTGGTATTATTCCAACTGAAGCAAATACTAACCCGATTACTATAGCAGCAAGTAAACCGATAAAAAGTCCATTTGTTAACATATAATCACCAGTAACGAAGATATTTGGTAGTAAAACAAAGATAATCATCCCAATAGTAGCGATCGAAATTCCAGCAAGAAAACTTTTAACATTCATACTCCCTTCTTTTTTAATTTCCCAACCTTCTTCTTTAGTTTGAAAAGGAGTAATGGATTTAATTAGATCAACCCTTGCAGTTCTAAGAGCAGGTATTAAAGCTACTACTAAAGACACTAATATACCTATTGTAAAGGTTAAAATGAGTGTATCAGGTTGAATTACCCATTCCACTTCAGCAAACTCAAATTGAAACTGATACATAGGAAATATAGATTGTGCTATCGGCCTCATCAATGTAAATCCAAGTATCATTCCGATAATCGATCCAAACAACCCTAACATAACCCCTTCAAATAAAACCATTTTCATAGGATATATTTTTTTACTCCCAACCACTCGAACAATTCCAAATTCGCGCACGCGCTCTTCAGCCGAAGTAGAAAGTATGCTATTTATTAAAATACCTGTTATAAGCATTGAAAGGATTATGATAAACCAAAATATTATTGTTACCATCATTAACATAAATTGACCACTTTCAAGTTCCGCTAATTTTGGTAAACTTATGGAAAATTCGTTTAGATCCAACCTTTCTTGTACTCTTGTACCGATTATTCGAAGTCTCCTTGTTGTTAACGTTAAATCACTAGCATCATAGACAGTTTTAGGATTTTTAATAGTTCCGACTATAAAATTTATTTGATTTTCTCTTTGTAAAAATTCTTGAGCTTGTTGTAAATTAACAAGAATTAAGGAAGTTTCGAATTGCATGAATCTAAGATTTTGAATACAAATTTCAGCAACAGTTAAATTTAATTCATAATTTTGATATTCTAAGTGTATTATATCGCCCCTAGTAACATTAAGGATCTCTGCTACATTTAATAATATTACACATTCACCATCATCTGGTTCATTATCATAGACTTCATTTGTTTCTTTTCCTTCATCATCAACTATAAGTAAATCTCCTAGATTACCATTTTCAGCTTCTTTTATAAAATCAAGACCATAAAATTGTAAGGTACCGCTTGTGTTAATATTTTCTGAAGTACATGTTACTAACATCATAATTCGGGGAAATAATTCATCAACGCCCTCAATATCCTTTAATTCATTACTAATAATATTTTCATCGTAGAACGGATCAAACGTTAAATCTGTCTGTATTGTACGTGTAATCATAATATCAGATGTTCCTGTTGTTGAAGTAACATATAAAAGATAATTATAATTCACTGTATCATTTAACATCCCAATAACGGTCAATAAAAATAATGAAATTGCGATGCCACTTATCCCGAATATAACCTTAGCTTTATCTCGCTTGAGATCAAGCCAAGAATGTTTGAGAAATTGTAGATTTATTCGCTTTCTTAACTTATATAGAAAATTTCTTATATCCATGCTTTTTTTTTATTATGAATTTTTAATTTTTATTTTAAACATCTAAAATACTAAATTTTTTCTCCTTACTCTTAAATTTTTTCAGAACCTTTCCCTCTTTAGCTAAAAGATCTTGAATTTCTTCTTTTTCCCGCCTAATTAATCTTACTCCTTCACAAGTTTTATTTTTACAATAATAATTTTCGCTCGGCTCATTCTTGAAATACCATTTTTTGCAGTTCTCACATAAATATGCTGCGTAAATTTGATCATGCCCACAAACTGGGCATATTATATCAAATTTCGATGAGGAAAACCAAGATCTACATGATTTACAGTACAATGTTAAAGGTCTTGCTAGTTCTACTTCATTTTCAATTACTTCTATTCGTTCTATTACTTGATCTTTATCAATATCTCTCATCCTTATTTTTTCAGCACGACTGTCTTTTATTCTACCAATCCATAGTCTACCCTTTTTTTCTGAGATAATATAAATGACAATTCCAATAACAATAACAGATGCAATTATGATAATGTATGGCCCCCATGTAAGCCACCACTTCATATTATTAACTTTTACTACTACGATTTCTTCTCCAATATTTCCTTCTACATCATAAGCTACTACTTTAATTTCATATGTTCCATCATCATATTTCGTGGTGTCCCAATTAAACTTTAAATTATGAGTACTACTATTAAATGTGAGTTTATTTCTGTCAATACTCTTACCATTAAGGTATATATAAATTCTTGATTCATCTAACTCAACATTATCAGAAATATTTGCTTCTACTATAATTAATGAATTAATTGTTCTATCAGATTCTGGATTTATAATTTTAATTTCTGGAGCTATAAAATCTGTTGATTTATCATACCCTATATAGATATTTGATAATAGCCATCCATAACCTAAGCCAATTACATTGTCGTTTGAATGTAATGTGAACATTATCATTATATCTTCATCAGAATATTGGGAAATATCAATTTTGCTACTACCAAAAAGGTCTTCACTCTCATATGTAAATTCTTTTAACACGATCCAAGTTTCGCCAAAATCTTTTGATAATGATATATTACATTTATCTAGCTGATCTTCAGGTTGATAATATTCATTTTGCAAAGAAATTTCATAATCAAATTCTAAATAAACCTTATATTCACCTTTCAAATGTAGTAGATGAGTGATTAAATTTATATCCCAATTAGGGCCATATCCTTGCTCAGGACCCCCATAACTTAGACCAATCCCTCCATAAAGCAGAGGATTTCCATATCGAATTATCGGATGCCAAGTATTATCTCCTCTAAACCATGCCGTTGTTTCTTTTGGAGTTGGAGTACCAGACACATAGTAATCAGATAGATCTGTATTTGAAAAATTGTATCCTATGTATTTATTATCCATAAAAACATTAAATTGTAAAGGATTTGGATTAATAAATTCAAACAGAGAATTATTTTTATTATACCATGAAGTCGTAATTATATTAAATCCATCTGAAACATGGAACCTGAATGATTGATTTGAGATTTCTTCCAATATTAAGGATTTTATAAAGTAAATACCATGATCTTCAAAAGAGTTAGAGCTTGCATTCCAATCACCAAAAATATTATACATAGTGTAATTTGTATCACTCATCTCTAAATATATAAAATCGGGATAATTATTATCCAAATCAAAATACTCACATGTAAATGTATACTTCTGATATTTTGAATCTTGGGTTGAGGAAATATCTGTATACGGATTGAAGAATATTGATGGTGAATTTCCATTAGTATAATTTTCAATAGCAAAATAATCTATAATAAATCCTTTATAATTTCTTGAATCAGAAGTATCATCCAGATTCGTTTCAAACCTAAATTGGATAAAATTTCCAATATATTGAGTTAAATTTATTTCTTCCAAAAACCATTCATCCTCTACGTCAGTATATATTTTTAAAGTTATCCAACCGGTCCAATTTAGATTAATTTGTAAATAAATAAAGTCTCCAGCATTTATACTCGTTCTTAGTCCAAATTTAGCATATGGATTTGTCGTGTTCTCATTAATATTTGTTAAGTTAAATAAAGGGCTTATTAAAGAACCATTTGGAAATGGATCTTCAATCAGGTTAATGGGTTGATATGTATAGTTCCTTGGATAATTATGATATATTCCAAAATATAAAGAATTCCATGAGTTCTCATATATCTTAGATCTATTATCAATATCATTACTCTGTTTAAGCAATTCCCATCCAGTACCAGTATAACTCCAATTACCAATTCCATCATTGAAACTATAGTGATGCGGGAATTGGATACTATCAGTGGGAAATT
>CAYNEU010000022.1:0-10482 GCA_964396275.1 uncultured archaeon
TGTTTTATTTTTTTTCCTCTTGAATTTCCAAATTTTTTAATTAAATATTCATCTACCCAATCAACAATTCTATATTTACCAATACCAAATTCGTCTCTTATTTTTGTTAATGAATTTACTTCTTTAATTTCTATATTTGGATAATTTCTAAATAGTTTATCTAGATATCTATAAAATAATTCTTTCTCTTCTGACATTTAGAAGCAATATCATTTCTTAATAAGCTTATATAACATTCTATAATTATATATTTAAACTGATAAAATTTGAAAAGTAAAGGATTTAAATGATAGTAAAATATTAAAATCTTAAAGATTTCTATTTATCAATTAATCTTTCTAAAAGAATTATTAAAAGAGAGAAATATTAAACGAAAAGCAGGGGTAGCCAAGATTCTAGAACGAATGTTCTAGTAATCT
The DNA here is from genome assembly GCA_964396275.1 of uncultured archaeon. Taxonomy (GTDB): domain Archaea; phylum Asgardarchaeota; class Lokiarchaeia; order Sigyniarchaeales; family SOKP01; genus Loki-b32. The sequence goes on from CAYNEU010000022.1 coordinate 420, forward strand.
ACTAGAGTACATCTATTAGACTAGAATGGAAATACGGTCTACGGCGCTAGAATATTGCACTTTTGTGCTTTTATGGCGTTACTGAGGCTCTAGTGACATAGGTCTTCGAAGGAAATATTTCCTCGACCTAAATTCGTGGGTTCGAATCCCACCTCCTGCACATTATATTTCTAAATAATATATTGAATCTGTAGAAGTATAGAAAGAAAAAATTGAAACCTCTAAATTTTTTAACCTTACTTATTGAATTAAAAAGTGGAAATATCAATTTTGATTTTAAAAACTTATATTATTTAACTTAATATTATGATATATTGGATTTTTATACTAAGAGCATTTAAATTGAGATCCCTTTTCCTAATTAATAAATCATAATAATAAATAATATTTTGTAAAAGTGATTTTGATTTCAAGTTTGCAATTAAAAAATGAACCAAAAACGATGGAGCACATACATTCTTTAGCTTTCAACAGAACAGCTTCATCTACAGGAGAGACCGAAGCATTAAATTATATAGCAAAAGAGTTAAAACAGAATAATATTAAACCTGAAATTGAACATTTTAATTGGACAGGTCCACTGAAGATACTTATGAGGGTGACTTATATTCTTATAATTATCAATTTAATAGTTTTCCGTATGATCTTAATTGTCATAGCTTATTTCATTTTAAAAAATACGTTTGAAGCCTTACGTAATATTTCATTCATAAAAACAGAGAAATCAAAAAACATTTTTACGTTAATTTCCGCTAAAGAAATAGCACCTAATCGACCATTGGTAATAATAACTGCTCATTATGATTCCATTTCTGCAAATATCCCTTTTAGATTGCAAGTTATTATCTTTTTTATTTATAGATTGATAGTTTTTTTTTATGGCATAATTTTTATTATTTTTATAACAATATTCTTTCTCAATCTTTTAGCATTAATCTCTCTCTCTAATTTTATTATAACGACCATAGCTTTTACTTCAATTAGTGCGACATTTATTTCAATCCCCATCTTGTATTTAGTATTTAAAGACCGTCCGTCGACAGGATCAATCGATAATGCAAGTGGAGTTGCAATATCAATTGAATTGGCAAAGGTTTTCAAAAAAAACCCACTTGAAAAAACGGATATTCTGATTTTATGGCCTGGAGCCGAAGAATGGGGTTTAAAGGGCTCAAAAAAGTTCTGTAAAACACATTTTAACAGTCTTAACCAGATATATGATCTTGATAAATCCTTTAATATTAATATTGATATGATTGGCAGTTATATAGGGCTTTTAAATAGATCTGGATTTTTTAGAAAAAAAATAAATCGAAATTTAAATGAAATTTTTGGGGCAACAGCAAAACAATTGAATATTCCCCTAAAAATTTATAACAAAACTATTAAACCCAACAGCGATTATAGATCCTTCAGGAAATATGCTAAAAAAGTGAGGAGTAAATTTCAAGTAATGTGCTTTCATTCAAGTAAGGATTCAAAATATATACATTCGTTAAGAGATACACCTGATAAATGTTCTTTAGAAAATCTAAATGGGTGTTTAAATATATGTCACCAAGCATTAAGAAAGATTGATTTAAGGATAAAGGATGTTAAAAAAAGTCAGATAGCTTATGCTGTTTAATTTTTGGATTATTCGTTAGACTTTCTACGTATTCCTCAATTAATTCCATCCTTTGTTTTGTATAGTTATCTAAATTAAATGTTTTAACTAAATTTAAAGCTCGAGGAATATACTTTGCAATACCCCCACGATTTACTGTCAATATTATTCTATTTCCGCATTTAGGGCATTTAATTCCGTTTGATAAGGGAGGACGCCTGTATTTTTCATTGCATTTAACGCAACGAAAATTTTGAACAGAAAATTTTCTTAAATTACCAAGAATATCTGGATTGAAATGTGTAATTAATATTTTTTCAGCTACTTTCTTTGCATTAACAGGTTTGATGATGTTAGCAAGTTGTAATTGAGCTTCAATCTTATCATCCATAGTTTCATATAATTTATAGGCAGTAGTTTTAGGGCCTTCATTAATATCATCTGTTGGAATATTATAGCCAATATTTTCATACTGTTCTGCTGTACCTAAATGATTTTTAACTAAGTTCATTATTGGTTCTATTTCTGATGGTGAACAATATCGTTCAGTTGCTTCATAAAATTCTAAAGGATATTTAAATAATGTATCTATATTATGTGCTTCCACATCAATTTCATTAGGATCAATTTTTGTACCAATTACTAGAGTTGCGTCCATCCGACCTCCTATTTTACTTGGAAGATAATGTCTGGAAAAATTTAATAAAGGATCTAAAAGTAGCATAACCCCGTCTTCATCTCCATCACAATTTCTTCTCTTTGCAGCATGCCAATAAGGATGGGCATAGATTGATCGAGCTGGGGTAAACCCAATTATTCTCCCTATAATTCCGGCACTCGTATGAGGAGCTAAACCCACAACTAAATGGCCTATTAAATCTTCTTTACCAGACACATTATAAAAGCACTTCAGTTTATAAAACAACTCTAATTCTTCATCTAAGAACTTTGCTACTTTGATAAAGTATTTAGCACAGTCATCAGACAGAATAACATCTTGAACTTTCAGTTCTAAAACTTGATTTTCATTATTGAGAGGATCCTTATAACAATCAGTCTCATATCCTAATTCTTTTAATAAATTTATTGATGTACCAATTTCATTTGGTTTGAAATGAGTTAATGGTATATCTGTAGCATCATATCTTATCTCAGCTGTTTTATAGACTAGAACATCATTTTTTGCTCTTAAGATTCCTTTTTCAAGTGGTTCTGGAACTTTATATTCATTACTTAATCCAATAATACCTTTTATTTTCTTAGGTAATTGCATATTTAATGATTTTAATACTGAGTTCACATACTTTTTCATATTAAATTTAGCTTCACTTGAGGTTTTCAGAGTCTCATGACACTTAGAGCATTTTTCCTCAAATGTTGGATATAATAATTTGCATCGTGGGCAGATTTTTTGTACTTCGGTATGAGAGCCACAAGCCGGACAAATATTAAAGATGCCCGACTTCCCACAATTCATACATTTTTTTCTGCATACATCAATTCGGACTTTACCAGTTTCTACAACGTTATTTTTATTTCCAAAATCGATAGACTGCCTTTTTTTAGATCCAAATTCATTTTCATTGTTTTTTTTAATATTATATCCTATGGCTTTTTCAAGTAATCTTGAATTGCCAACGACATCACTTAAAGGAAATAATGTATGAATTCCTTTCATGCTTTTTCTTTCTGATTTTTCTGGTCTTCCCATACGTGAGCCTATATAATATGGTGATTTATTTTTTATTTTGAGTGAAGAAATCTTATAAAAATAATTGAAAACATCATCATTCTTTTCAATTTTTATGGGTTTCTCATCTTCTAAGCTAAAAATTGTTTTATAAATAAGACTCATTGTTTTACTAAATACTATTTTATTATCTTTTACTCTATGAAGTACAAATGCTTTTTCCAAAATTTTTTTTATCGATTTCTCATAATTTAACTTGATATTTCGTTCAGATTTAGAGAAACTCTTAATTAACGCAGTTCGCAATAAATCCAATTCTTCCAATGTAATATTTCCCCAGAAATCTAAATATGAAGGATGTAAGGGAATATCAAATCTTTTTGAAATTTGAATTGCTTCCTCTGCAGTAGGAATATTTTTAAAAGGATTATAAATAAATGCTTGTATTTGCTCATCACTTTTTTCTAGGTTGATAACAGATTTTTCTAATTCTAATGCCCACCACTCTTCTACATATCCAGAGGGCACTAATGGATGGTTGTTTTCAGTAAATTCACCATATCCAAACAATATATCGCCAATAAATAGCACTTTTTTAATTTCAGAAAAAATCTGTTTAGCTTTTTTGATGCTTGAAACTTTTATTACATCACCATTTTTCAGTTTTACAATAGGGGGTTCAATGCCATCTACGGGACATATACTTGTACTTTTTCCCGGACGTTCAATTCTCAATTGTGTTCCAATTGCTACAAAATCATCTAAAACTGCCATTGTGGCCGGATGCATCCCTCCTGCGGCTAGTCCCGTATTCCTAGAACGCCCATATCTTATTCTATGACCCCCTACTTCTGAAGGATGACTGAAAACTGGGCGCCCAGCAATAATATCAGCAACAAATTTCGAATTTGGGGTGATTTTTACATCGTTTTTTTTCTCACTTTTTTCTTCTTTCTCCTGATTATCTTGTTTCTGAGCGATTTTCTTTAATTCCTCAAGCCAGTCCCAACCTTCTAATTTCATAGCCTTAGCAATCTTAAGTAATTTTGGTGCTTTAAGAAGAATACCATCGTTTAAAACCAAACAAGCACCCCCTCTAACGTGATTTGTTTCAATCCTAGGTAGATCCCTGAATGCTGACACTTCTTCGTCTTCAGTTGAATCACCATTTATTTCTACTGGCAATCGATTCACAGCATATCGAATTTCTTGGTTAGATGAAGGATATTGTAAATGTACTATTCTGTCATATAATTTAACCTCCTCAACATATCTACCAATTTCAGCTTCAGATGCTTCATATTTTGGAATTTTTGATTTTCTTCTTACATAATCAGCAATCAATACACAAAGTGCAGCGGTTGTCCCCCCTGCAGCCCGAATTGGGCCTGCAAAGTAGAGAGATAGATATTTTCTGCCAAAATTATCTTTTCGAATTAAAATTTTAGAAATTCCTTCAAGGGGAGCACTTACAACACCCATTGTTTTGATAGCTAATCCTACTCTTATTGCTCTATCCACACGGGTCTCTAAAGATTCAATCTTTCCAATTTTTTCATCTAAAATATCACCAACTACTTTGAAGACAAGTTCATCCTCAGTCAATCCTTTTATTTTTAAATCCCGTATTACCTCTGCAACACCCACGGGCCCTACAAGTTTTTCTACTCGTCCCGCTAAATCTTTTGCTTGGGGGGATTCTACTTCTAATTCAGGATCGAAGCCTTTTTGCCGTGCTTGCTCAGCAATTGAATAACATTCATTAACTTGCTTTTGAATTTGATTAAAGTATAATTCCATGGCCCTACTCATGTCTAGCATAAACTAACCTATTTTTAAAACTGAAAATTACTAATTTAATAAAACTTAGAATTAATATTCTTATTTCTATGAATTAAATTAAATTCATTTATTAATCAGCTATTTCATTTATAAAATTATAGAGAATGTTAATTTTCTACACTCTTCGCTTATAAAAATAAGTATGTTTTTCCTTTAATAATAAATAATTTATTTATTTTCCTCAATTATTATTATAATTCCATTTTAGATAGTAGAATATTGAAAACCGATAGCATAAGTGAAAAAAAAGGTATTATCAAAGAATTGGTCAATTCTGGCATCAATATTACGCCTTCAATTCTAGATTTTCTTATAAATTTAGAGGAACCCTTAAAAAAAGTTAAATTAATTATTAAAAATGTTAGTTTTCTCCCTAATTTTGAGGGTCATTTAACAAAAGATATATTAAAGAAAATTTCAAACGAGGAATTAAGCAAATCATTAAAGACAGTTATGTTAAAAGAAATAAGTTCAGTAGCTATTCAAGACAAACAATTAGGAGAGAATGACAAAACTGAGTTATCAAGTTCATTAAATGCAATAGAAACTGAAAAAATCAAAGTAAAAACTAATCAAAAATCTGAATATGCAGATCACCTTAAAAATCAATTAGAATTTAATGAAGATCCCCTAATCTTAAATAATCTTAATAATAATTCACTTAAAATCGTAAAGAAGAATAACCGAAAAGTTTCTCCTTTTGAAAGTTCGAAATCAACGGTAGGATTTAAGCCAATTGCAAAGAATTTTGACTTTCAGTATGAAATTTTAAAAGATCCTACTGGAAAACTCTATACAAATGGAGATTATGAAGATTTTTACAATTTAACTTTAGATAAGTTCAATAAACTTCGGGGTTTAATCAAAAAGAGACCAGAAGTACTTTCAGCTAATAATATTAACAATATTTTAAGATTAACTAATAAAGTAGAAGTTTCTGCAATAGGAATGGTTAATCAAATTCGGAAGACTAAAAACGGTAATTTTTTTTTAACATTGGAAGATCAAACTAATTTTGTTAATATTATAATCCGCAAAGATTCAGAAAACCAAGATAATGTAAAAATAGCGGAAAGAACAATTAACGATCAAATGATTTATATCGAAGGCACTTACAATCCAGGAGAAAGAGGTAAAAGTGGGATAATATATTGCAATTATATATCAAAAATTGACATTCCCAAGAATAATATACCAAATAAATCTCCAGATCCTTTATCGATTGTTTTGATTTCTGATACTCACATCGGTAGTAAAGAATTTGAAGAAAAATTATGGAATAGGTTTATAGATTTCTTAAATGGGAAAATAGGAAATAAGAATCAAAGAGAACAAGCAGGAAGAATTAAATATATTATAATAAATGGTGATCTTGTTGATGGTATTGGTGTATATCCTACCCAAAAGGATGATCTTAACATACCTGATATCTATAACCAATTTAAAAAAGCAACAGAAATGCTTTCAAACATTCCAGATTATATAAAAATTTTCTATAGCTCAGGAAACCACGAACCAGTAAGGAATGCAATTCCAAGACCCGCGGTACCAAAGAAATATTCAGCAGAACTTATAAATATCGGTGTTACTTGTATAGGGAATCCCTCACTTATTCAAACACACAATGTAAATTCATTAATTTTTCATGGTGACAGTATTCTTGATTTAAATATGTTGATACCAGGTTTAGAAAACAATAACCCAGTAGAAACAATGAAAGAACTCTTGATATGTAGACATTTAGCTCCAATATATGGAAAGAAAACTCAAATAGCACCCACAGATAAAGATTGGCTTGTAATTGAAAATATTCCAGACATTTTTCACACAGGACATATTCATATTAATGGAATGGATTATTATAATAATATTGCATTAGTTAATTCTGGTTGTTTTCAAAGTCAAACAGATTTTATGAATTCTTTAGGAATACATCCTACTCCGGGTATTTTATCTATTATTGAATTAGATACTCTAAAAGGAACACAATTAGATCTTCACCTAAATTAATAGTTTTTATTTCAAAAAGAAAAATCAGAATAGTAATAATGATTAATTTTATAATAATTATAAAATATTAGTATGAATAATTGTAAGATCATGAATTTCTCGATTCCTCGTAATAAAACTTCAGAAATGGTATTATACATTTGGAAGATAATTGATCTCCCATATATGTCTTATAATGATTTACTTTATAAAATATCATTTGAGCTATTTCTATTTCCTCCAGATAAAGCTACAAGCTTCATTAATGCCTCGATTAATAATAATCTCATTATCAGAGATGATAATCAACATTTAAAATTATCAAAAACATTGAATGAACAATTACAAAATTGGCATAAAGAGAGAAAAAATGTAGTTTTAGAAAAGATTAAATCTCATTTAAAAATTGCAAATTTAAAAAATGATATTGATAAAAAAGATTCGTCTAAATTCAGTATTTTAATCAATGCGTTTGTTGATAAAGGAACTTTAAATAGGTCTGTAACCATTTCTGATGCTGCTTTTGAATTGTTAGAATATGATTGCTCAAAAGGGCTTATCAAGTCAAAAGTTGCAGGTACAAAAGAAGAATCTTATATTATAGAAATAGATATTAACAAAAAAATATTACATCACAATTGTCATGATTTCGAGGAAAGAAGGGCGGAAAATAAGAAGTTTTGTAAACACATAACTAAACTTTTCTTATTATTAAAGGAAAAGAATAATAGCTCTGCTGAATTTTTTCTCAATGAGTTAGCTAAAGAAATAGATAAATGGGAATTTACTACTTAAATAAGCTTTTTGAATATGTTATTTTTTAATTTAACTTTATCGGTTTGTAAAAAAATGGGTTTATAATTCATAATACCTTGAATTTTGTCAATCTCTGACAATACTTTTTCTATGAGTTCCATACCAATATCAAATTTAATTATTTTGGTTCTCCCATAATGTCCCATAGATCTAACATCTGCAGATATTATTCCTGCTAATGATAATTCATTAATATAATCACTAATTCTCCTTTTTGTTAATTGTCTAACTCCTGGTATCAAACCTCTAATCTCTGAGTGAACATCATAAATATCTCCAGAAATAATAACATAGTCTGGACTAAATCTTGAAATTAAATAAATAGATGCTATAATCAATTGAGCTTGGAGTGGCATACCTTTTATGTACTCCATAATGTGATCATTTTCTAAATCTCCTTGAGCTTTTTCTACATGCTTAGCTGTAACAATTTTATTTTGATCTCTTTCAGCTAATTCACCGGCCTTCCTTAATAATTGTAATGCCTTTCTAGCATCTCCATTTTCTTTTGCAGCGAGAGCAGCACATAAAGGAATAACCTCTTCCTTTAAAACACCCTCCTGAAAAGTTATTTTAGCTCTTTCAATCAAGATATCTCTTAACTCACTTGCATCATAAGATGGAAAGACAATATGTTCCTCACCTAAACTCGATATTATTCGAGGATCCAAATTCTCTCTGAATTTCAATTTATTCGATATTCCAATAATACTCGTTTTACTATTATCTAAGTTTTCATTTAATCTTGTTAAATCGTATAAAATTTCATTTCCACCTTTTTTTTCAACCAAAATATCGATTTCATCTAGAACCAAAAAGCAAATTGAATTACCAACCCTTGAATCTAATAATCCAAGCAATTTTTTAAAAATTATATCCTTTGGGAGTCCAGTGGGTGGAATCTTCTCCCTTCTTGAAATAGTGTTGTAGATATGAGCTAAAATACGATAGGGTGTTGATACTATATTGCAATTAATATAAATCCACCATGGTTTAATTTTTGAGTTCTGTTGCGCTAACTTTTGACTTACATACCTTATAGTTGCTGTTTTCCCCGTTCCTGTCATTCCATAGCATAAGAAATTTGGAGGAGTATCACCTAATAAAGCACAAGCAGTTTTTTCTGCAATATTTTTTATCTGAGTATCACGATGAGGTAATTCTCTTGGAATATATGATGATTCCAACGCATCTCTATTTTTAAAAATTCTTGGACCACTAAGATAGTTTTTGTAGAATTTATCGATATTGAATTGAGTATTATTATTATGATTTTTCAACAATTATAACACCATTGCTTTATCATTGTAATAAAAATGTTCCCACTCGAAATTTTAAGATATATTCAATATTTCAATTGCGTATTTAAAATTATTTATTAATCTTTAATTTAGTAGAAAAATGTTAAGGCTTTAATAGCTAATTTTGATGAATCTTTTTAATAATTTATAATATTATTGTCGGTATTTTAAAAGAATATTATTTATGAAGCAATATTTATTAATTTCTTATTAATAGATTTTTCAATTAAAAAAAATTTAATTCAATTAAATATATGTTTAATTAATTTTTTTGTTTGCAAAAAAATAAACCTAATATGGTAAAACTGAGCATTGCCAGTTGAAATTGACGTTGAAAAAAATCATAAAAAGATTGCTGTAATCCTAGCTATTATTTTTGCATGTTTAATCTTAACAAATTTTCTAATTATAGCTTTAATCTTCAGTTGGGCTGATTGGGTTGCTTTATTAATTTTTAGTCTTCTATTCATTGTTCCTGCATATATTTCAAATGCTTCGATGGTTATCACTGGTGGAGGTAAACCCATTGATGGTGGAAGAACATTATGGGATGGTAGGCGACTTTTAGGGGACCATAAAACTTGGAATGGCTTAAAGGGGCCATTATATATTGGAATTCCAATCTCTTTTTTGATATTTCTTCTTTTCATTCTTTTATGGGAACCAATAAAGGATATCATTATTACTGCGGGTGCCCAAGGACAATATATACTTTATAGCGATATTAGTATTTTTAAATATTACTTCATAGGTGGAGAATTCCCAGTCAACTTCTTTGTTTTAATTATAAGAATTGTATTAGCTTCATATGGTGCTGTA
>CAYNEU010000023.1:0-2070 GCA_964396275.1 uncultured archaeon
ATTTAATAACTTAGAATAATTATTTTAATTGATTTACCAAATTATAAAGACTAGAATGACAGTTTGATGAAAAGAAAAGTTATAGGAATAATCATAATCATTATTGGATGTTATTTATTATTTATTAATACTATTTTTATGCTTTTTCAACCTGTTTATATTGGCTACGTTGTTCCAGTAGATCCAATAACCTATTGGACAGAATGGTTGATGATCTACGGCTGGTACACAATTCCACTTGCTGTAGCAGGATTTTTTTTAATACTTATTGGTCGTCGTTACTTGATAAAAAAACAAGAATAAAATAACTTAATTTTGATTGCAAAATTATTTGAAATGTAAAATTATATAAAAAATCAATAGAAAACTTTTTCCTTGAAATCTTTTTCCTAAAATTTAAAAAAATTTATTTAATTAAGAGTAATTAAAAAAAAAGAGTTTTAATATTTTAGGCTCTTATTATTTCCTTCTTTAAGTTAAATGAGAAATCCCTCCAGAATTAAGTAGAAAAAACATTGCACTCCCATATAGAGTGTTCTTGTAGTATATATTGTTTATAATTCACTGCTCTCTTCTTTTAGGAGCATATTTATGGAGTCAATAAATTCATATCCTCCACCACTTGTATCACATCATTTATCTTCAGAGTTGGAGCGACTATATTATATCGCATTCCATTGATCCAAACCCTTCCTAGGAGTGTAGTATCTCCGTATTTCTCCCTGAACTCTGCCTCACCGCCAGAGTCTGCTTTTTCATCTAGCAATACTGGCCAATTATTGATCTCTAATGCTGTCTTAAATTCAGATTTATCAGCCTTAGATTTCAGATGATCATATGTTGGTGATGATTCTGATTGCACTATCTGGATTATGAATTCAGCAGATTTGTAATCTATATTACTCTCAGCGCTATAGACAACCATTGCTATGAAAGGACCATCCTTAAGATATATAGCTGTAAGCTCAAGATTATTAGGCGACTCAGATGGTAAATATAATGATATATTAAATTTAGTAGCGACTTCGATCATCTCAATTAAAGAGACCTTTCTAGAAGTTCCATAAAAATCTAAAGGTTCATGAGTTGTATTAGGCTCAGCCACATTAAGAGACCATGAAACAACGATGAAGAAAATAACTAAGACCACCATTGCTTCCATAAAAGATTTTTGCTTTTTTGTTCTCACTATCTAGCCACCCCCACTTGCATAAAACTCATAATGACCTCTTTCATCTAAGGAATAAGAAGTATGTGGACTTGTATAAGGATCGTGTCTGTTCCAATAAGGCCACCATGAGATTCCAGGATCCCAATAGGTTAATTTACTAAAATGGCTCCCACCGATGTGGACACCCTTATGGGAAGTCTCAACAAAACCTTGAAGATCACATGGTTGATCAGGATCAACGGGTCTCCAACCCGAATAAAGCCAAGTTGATCCTTCCAATATAGCATATCTCCATTGAGCCTGGGTAGTATCATACCATATTGCATAAGTATAAGTATGACCTACCAATGGATGTAATAGTTGCAAAGGTAACATCCAGTGTCCATTCGAATCTTGTTTTTCAATGTAAAAATTCCATGCTGGAAAGATACCAAGCCAATATTGGTAGTATCCACATTGGATCCAATAAAGTGGAGAATAATCTAATATTACACAAGTCCACTCTGCACACATCTCATTCCAGGGTATCTCCGCCCAAATTGTCATTACGTTTCCTTTAACTCCCCAACGAGGACTTGAACTATAGCCATAATAATTATAACCAGCATAATAACGATTGCTTGAAACTGCATGAACATTTAAAATTGGTGTTAGGAAAAATAAAGAAATAGTAAGGCATATAAAGAAGTACTTCAAGTCTGATGATATTCTTTTTCCAATAATTTCGATTACACCTTTTAATATTTTATACTATATAAAATAGAGATTTACTTTTTTGTCAGAAATTAGTTAATAAATAATAGCTAAATTATATATATAAATATTTCGTCCCATATTAATAGCAAGAAAGAATATATAAAGAATGAGGAAATAAATACGGAAGATTAAGGGAACGAGTA
>CAYNEU010000024.1:0-11148 GCA_964396275.1 uncultured archaeon
GATATTACCCAAAAAATTCAATCAATCATCGAGAAAGAGTATCCTGAAACTGAGATCAAATCGATGAACCGCCAGATTTGTTATGATTATCCGAATATAGGTTTACTCATTACTCTTATTGACCCAAAAACCAAGGTGATAAAAGATAAAATAATAATCGATGACTCAACATTAGAAAGAATACCAATAGATAATCCCAATATTTGGTCTATGTATGATACGATAAAATCTAAGGACAGACAAGATAAGATTGTTAAATGGGAGCTTGATAATAAATTAGTTCAATCACTAAAACAAATTTGTAAAATTAATGGGTTAGAATTTAAAAAACAAGGGACTTCCGATGGAAGATTTATAAAAATCATCGAGGACGGATTGAATATTAAAAATTTTCTTAGAACTAAATCGCTTAATGCTGAGTATAATTGGGTAGTTCATCCTCATGAGGAGAAAGCGGTTTTTTTGTCTATAAGTTTAGGAAGTTTTAGTGATTATACCATCCCTGCTTCATTATATATGATTTTTATATGTCATGGAATCATACCACCAAACGAAGAAAGTATTCATAGGTTATTTGGTGCTGATACTCAGTATAATGTTAATGAAATTGAGGAAAATTGGCCGATTATTAGAGGACAAATTGACAGAACCCCCACATTTGAAAAGAGTGTTTTAGAAATTGATAATGAACGACCTGTATTGAAAGCATTAGGTATTTCAGATAAAAACTACATAACTCAACCTGGTAGCGTAGTCTGCGGTTATACAGAATATGACTATACAGAAATAGGTGATGAGGGTGTTATGAAAACAACAAGTGCTTCAAGAAGATTAAGGATCTTTGATCCTAAATTAAGGAGGAGTCATGGTTGGTTACAACCCTATGAGAGGTGGGAATCCTGGGATTTGTATATCTTAAGACAAGGAAAACCTGTCGTAAATATCTATATTACTAAACCAGATTTAGAACCGAAAATCACTATCACCAGATTAAAATCTATGAAGAATCCTAAGGATATCAGAAAATGTTTAATAGAAAATAGAAGTCATTTACTTCGTCAAATAGGGACGACACAAATGAGAAAAACTAGTTTCCTTGGTGGAGAAACAGTAAGACAAATAAATTATCTCTTTGATTTCGTTTTTAAATATCTAGATTATGAAGAAATATTTCGTTATTTAAAAGGGATATTCCTTGGGGTTTATTATGACGATGAACTCAAGGAAGGTCTTGAAATTGGGTTCTTTAGTGACATTTGTAATCTTATTTTGAATCATCATCATACTGATATTGCTAAAAGATACTTAGAATGCAATATTTTCAGTTTATTTCCTCATTTTTTCGTTATCAAGGAGAGAGACGAAGAAGTCCGTAGTGTTTTATTGAGAATAAAAGATGCTTGGTTGCCTTATTGTAGAATGTTAGATAAAGATTACTTAAAGGCATTAAAAAGAATATTTGGAACAGATTTCCATAAAGAATGGTGTTAATTGAAGGAACAGACCTGTTGAGTGAGAGGTTTAATGGTTGTAAATATCTATATCACTTGTGGAAATAACAGTTGGGAGAATCCTTTATTCCCGAGTTTAATTAAGGATAAAATTCTTGAGGAATCTCCTTACGAAAATAACTTATAATAATAAGTAACTGATAAATTCACGGAAATAATCGTTTTGCACGTGCACGTTCTATTTCTCTTAGTTTCTTAATTGTGCTTTCAATATTAGCAGTAGTAAAGAGTTGTTCTATTTTATCAAGATTGGTTTTTAAGAACTCTGCTTTCTTAGAATCCATTTCAGCTGAGGGTTCTATCTTACCTGTCACCATCTGCTTGATAATATCAATCGAAAACCAATTGCTTTTGGTTTGTTTTTTTGTTGGCTGAAAATCAAGGAATATTTGCCCGCGGTCTCTGACAAATTGTAAACGCAAATCCTCATGTTCGAGAATCAAGAATGCATTTCCAAAACTCTCAGATGAGCCAGAATCAACAAAGCGAAATCGATTTGACTTATATAGGAAAGAGCAGTGTTTCATTAAATATTGAAGGATTTCCTCCATCTTAACCAACCTCTGAAACACGTCTTTTCATTTAATGAGTTATAACGATGCTAGCATTTATATTTTTCGATGCAATTTTTTTTATTTCTCTTTAATCTTTAATCTATAACTTAAAAACCATCATTGGACGTTATAAAGATGAATAATTATTATGATTAGTATTATAAAGTTCTTCATTTTCGATAGATTTTAGGCTATATTGAAAATTGGAACGGAAAGGTAAATTCATAGTCTGATGTACATAAAAATTTCTTTGAAAAAACACATAAGACCTTCTTATACTTGAAAGATTCTCTGAAAAAATCCATCAAAATGAGAATCAAAACTAACAATATATTCGATTTGATGGTGATTACAGAGAACAATAGAACTGATATCTGTATAACTCATTGGTTTTTTTTCTTTCAGGTCAATTGTATTTACTTTCTTGAATAATTGCCATGTTTCAAGTTCAAAATTTAAATCGAAAGGAAGAATAGTAGCAATTTTTTCACTCCCCCACAATAATTTTTCCAGATGGTTGAACACTTTGAGATTATTTTTAGATCTGATGGCCGCTAATGTGGTTACCTCATTTATAATAAAATAGGATGTATATAGAACTCCATAGTTCCCTGTCGATAATTCTTTTAATATCTTTTCGCTTAGTTCCGCATATCTATCTTTTGGATGGCAAAGTCCAAGATAAAAACCAGTATCTAGAAACGCCCCCATATAAAACACCAATTATAAGTTATAAATATCTTCATCATTTTCTGAATCAAAATGTATGTTAGTATTATAGGGAATATCACCGAGACGGTTTCTTTCTTCAATAATTTTTTCAGCTCTTTTAGGATTTAATATGGGAAGGTGCATTGCTATTTGAATAATTTCTTCGAAATTTTGATTCGCTAAAATAAGACAATAATCAAGAGTTTCTTGCTGTGTGGGTTTTCGACCTAATCTTAGAGTTAATTTGGCTTGAAGTTGTTCCAAACCTTTCTTATTTTTAATTTTTACAATTGACATATTAGTTTACCATAGTAAATTTGTATACAATAATATTTAAGTCTTAGTTTTTTGGATTTAATTTGGAATAATACAATTTTAAACTTGAAATTAAAATCAGATCATAATTTTGGTTATTATGACAGAATATCGAATTCTACCCATCCAATTCTCATTTTAAAAGCTGCAGAACAACCTTGCGCTTTATTTATTATATCTGAATTCAATATAGTAAATCAATTCTTTCACGCAGAACGTGCTAAAGAATTCTTTCCATAAAATTTAGTGTAAGAAAGAAATTTATAAAGAAGTAAATTATAAAGACGTAAAAACTTGAAGAAGAATCTTGCTTTATCATTAATGCAATTCTTCATTTGACAAGAGAGTTATGAAACCTAATCAGAAAAAATAAATTCTTTCTATTTTTTTTCTAATCATAATCGATTCAAATTATTAAAATTTGAAATAACCAGAAAAAGTGAATATTATTACAGAGACTTCAAAAGCGGAAGATCCAGAAGAACTCAAGGATAATATGGATTTTTATCTTGAAAAAATTTATGAACCAGATATAAGAAAACTATTATATCGATGTTATCAATGCGTTCGTTGCAGTGGAGTATGTCAACTTAGTAAAGTTCAAACTTTTGAACCGAGCAGAATAATCCAAATGATTTTAGAGGGTTTTGAAGATAAAGTTCTTGAGAGTGGCGTTTTATGGGATTGTTTAACGTGCAATGCTTGTCTTCAAAATTGCCCTGAGGGAATAAATTTCGCAGATATTGTAAGAATGGCTAAATATAAAATGCGAGAAGCCTATAATCAAAACCCGGATGAATATATTGCTCATAAGGGGATATATACCACTATCTCAGAGATAATGAGTGAACCTCATATAAAACCAGAAAGATCTCTTGAATGGGTTCCTAAGGGATGTGAAATTTCTAAACAAGGAAATATTATGTATTATGTTGGGTGCTTACCCTTTTTTAATTTTGAGTTTGAAAATTCAACTTCTATAGCAGAAAGCACTTTAAAAATATTATACCAGATTGAAAAAGAACCTATAGTAGTTCTTCAAGATGAAATCTGTTGTGGACATGATCTCTATTGGGGTCAGGGAAAACTCAAAGAATTTATTAATTTAGCTAAGAAAAATATCAAAAGAATTGAAGAAACGGGAGTTAAAACAATTATTACTGCTTGTGCTGAATGTTATAGGACATTTAAAGTAGATTATCCAAATATTTTTGAAGATTTTAATAAAAAATTCGTTGTTAAACATTTAATAGAATATATATATGAAAACTGGAAAGCAAATAAGATTGAATTTAAGAATCCATCTCAAAAAGAAGAACCTATCCCATTTACTTATCATGATCCATGTCGTCTAAGTCGATTTTTACCTAAAGATAGTCATATAATAGAAAATGTACGTGAAATTTTTTCCCAATTGAAAGAATTAGGATATAAGTTTAATGAAATGGCACATAATAAAAGAGATGCTTTGTGTTGTGGTGTGAGTTCTTGGATGAATTGTAATGACCGGTCAAAAGCATTGCGATATAAAAGGCTCTTAGAGGCAAAAGACGCAGGAGAAATAATGGTCACTTCATGCCCCAAATGTAAGATGCATTTAAATTGCCTAATTTCAGAAGATTATGAGGATATATCATCAATACAAATAGTAGATTTTTCTGAATTCTTAGTAAATTTAATAAGTGTCGTTGATTCTAATCCAAAGGTGGAGGGAGAACAATAATGGAAGGTTCAGTGTTAGTAATTGGAGGAGGCATAGCAGGAATACAAATCTCTCTCGATCTCACAGAATTAGGATTTAAAGTATACCTCGTTGAAAAGTCGCCTTCAATTGGAGGGAGAATGGCTCAACTGGATAAGACTTTCCCAACATTAGATTGTTCTTTATGTATATTAGCTCCAAAAATGGTTGAAGTATTTCGTAATCCTAATGTTGAATTAATGACATATCATGAAGTTCTTCAAGTAGATGGTGAACCTGGTAATTTCACTGCGAAAATCCTGAAAAAACCTCGATACATTGATGAAACTAAATGTAAGGGATGTGGAGAATGTGCTGCGAAATGCCCTAAAATTATGGCTCCAAATCCTTTTGAAATGAATATTGGTAAAAGAAAATCAGTATTTATTCCTTTTCCACAAGCAGTACCTCCTATTTATTTAATTGATTCAGAAATGTGTTTATATTTAACGAAGGGAGTATGTCAAATATGTAAAAAAGCTTGTCCTGCGGAGGCAATAGATTTTGAACAGAAACCAGAAGAATTTGAAATTAAAGTTGGAGCTGTAGTGGTAGCCACTGGTTTTGAAATGCCTGCTGAAAAATTATCTTCAAGATGGGGATATAAATACGAAAATGTTGTAAGTGCTCTTGAATATGAGAGGATATTATGCGCATCGGGACCATTTGGTGGACATGTCAAGCGACTAAGTGATGATGAAGAACCTGAAGTTATTGCTTTTGTTCAATGTGCAGGTTCAAGAGATCTTCATGAAAATGTACCTTTTTGTTCTAGTGTTTGTTGCACTTATACAGCAAAACAAGCAATAATTACCCAAGAACATTCAGACAATTCAGAATGTTTTGTATTTCGGCATGATATTCGCGCATATGGTAAAAATTTTTATGAATTCACACAAAGAGCTCAAAAAGAATATGGAGTCAAATATTTTCAATCAAAAATAAGTACAATTGATGAAGATCCCGAAACTAAAGATTTACTTATACATTATGAAGATTTGAAGACTGGTGAATTCAAGGATTTTCGTGCTAATTTGGTTGTTCTGGCATCCCCTTTAGTTCCATCAAAAGGAGTTAAAGAATTAGGAAAAACTTTAGGAATTGAATTAGATAAATACAACTTTTTCCAAGAAAAATCGTATTTTGATAAATTAAAATCTACTAGAAATGGGATTTTCTTATGTGGATTCTGTCAAGGACCAATGGATATTCCAGAGACGGTTGCCGACGCTAGTGGAGTAGCAGCACAAATCGCTGATTTATTAAACTCTGTTAAATTTACCCAAGTGAAAGAAAAAATCTTTGATATAGCAGAAAAAGTGGTTAAAATTACAGATAAACCAAGAATAGGGGTAATGGTGTGTCATTGTGGAATCAATATTGGAAATTATGTAGATGTTCCTCGAGTTGTAGAATATGTTAAAAACCTCCCAAACATAGTGGTATGTGAAGCAAATTTATATTCATGTTCATCTGACTCTCAAATTAGGATTAAAGAATTAATTGCTGAATATGATTTAAATAGGTTTATTGTGGCATCTTGTACTCCTAGAACACATGAAAGCTTATTTCAAGAAACATGTCAAGAAGCCGGGTTAAATAAATATCTTTTTGAGCTTGTTAATATTCGAGATCAATGTTCATGGGTTCATATGAAAGAGAAAGATGCTGCTACTCATAAAGCCATAGATTTAATTAGAATGCATGTCGCAAAGTCTAAATTACTAAAGCCCCAGAAAGAAGATAAAATAGATATTACCCATACAGCTTTAATTATTGGAGGAGGTATTTCAGGTATGACTGCAGCTTTAAATATAGCTAATCAAGGATTTAAAACTTTTCTCATAGAAAAAGAAAATGAGTTAGGTGGAAACTTAAGATTTCTAAATGTTTTATATCCAGTTCATAAAAATGCATTAGAATTATTAAATGAAACAAAAGAAAAGATAGAGAAAAGTAGTAAAATTCAGGTATTCTTAAATGGTGGAATTAAGAACATTAAAGGTTATGTCGGAAATTACGATGTAGTGATAAACGATTCAAATAACAAAATCCATGAGTTAAAAATTGGAACGATAATAGTTGCTACTGGAGGTCAAGAATTTAAGCCATCAGGGCTTTTTGAATACCACGATAAAAATAAAAATGTAATGACTCAATTGGAGTTAGAGCAGAAATTACAAAATAAGGACAATTCTTGGTTAGATCAAATTACTCGAATAACATTAATTTTATGTGTAAATGCACGACAAAATGAAGGAATAACTTACTGTTCCAATATTTGTTGTGCTAATTCAGTCAAAAATGTTAGAATATTAAAAGAATTGAAGCCTGATTTAGAACTTGTAGTCATTTATAGAGATTTACAAATGGCCAAAAAACAATTCGAAGAATACTATCGTGAACGCAGAAAAGACGCAATTTTTTTGAGATATGACTTAGACAATCTACCAGAAGTAAAAAAGAAAAAAGGAAGTCCTGAAAAATATCAGATAAAAGTATTTGATACTAATTTAAAAGATACCCTCGAATTTGAAACAGATTTAGTAATACTTTCGACGCCTATGATTCCAGCAGATAACTTAAAAGAATTAGCAATGATGCTGAAAGTTCCATTAGACAAGAATGGATTCTTTTTAGAAGCACATGTTAAATTGAGACCCTTAGATTTTGCTACAGATGGAATTTTCTTATGTGGTTGTGCTCAATGGCCAAAAAATATACAGGATTCAATTTCGCAAGCTAATGGTGCTGCAGGAAGAGCAAGTAGATTCTTAAGTGCGGATAAAATTACTACTTCTGGATTAGTAGCAGAGGTTTCAGAAGAAAAATGTATAGGATGTGGTAAATGTGAAGACGTGTGTCCTTATAAAGCAATAGAACTTATAGAGATAACCAAAGAATTTGAGGATGTAAGTATCAAAGTCAGAAAATCTAATATCAACGCTGCAGTCTGCAAAGGTTGTGGAACATGTGCAGCTACTTGCCCTGTTGGAGCTATAATGGTTAAACATTATGATTTTGATCAGATCTCTACAATGATTGATTCTTATTTATTAGAAAAGGAGGAAGTTAAGAACGGTTTGTAGGTGATAATCATGTCAAAGTCGAAAAAGAAAGCAGAAAAAGAAGAATTTGAACCCCATATTTTAGTTTTTTGTTGTAATTGGTGTAGCTATGCAGGAGCAGATCTTGCAGGAGTTTCTCGGTTTCAATATCCCCCAAATATTAGAATTATAAGGGTAATGTGCTCTGGACGAGTAGATCCTGCATTTGTATTAAAGGCATTGAAGAATGGTGCGGATGGTGTCCTTATAAGTGGATGTCATATAGGTGATTGTCATTATATTACCGGAAATGAATACACTCAAGAAAGATTCGAAAGATTACATTCTATATTAATTAAACAATTGGGAGTGGATCCTAAGCGGGTACGGTTAGAATGGATAAGTGCATCTGAAGGAAAACGATTTGCTGAGGTAATTACAGAATTTACTAACCAGATTAAGGAACTAGGTCCCTTCAGATCTTAATATTTTTAATGCTTCATTGATAGGCAAATGTTTTAGCTCCTTTGCTCTATCATAATGGTTTTTACAGAACCATTCTGCGTTTGGTGGATGTCCAACCCCTCCAATTTCTTCCATTCTTTTTTCCCATTCTATATCAGATGGACGTTTTTCAAAATATATCAAACCACCATCATCTTTACCTTCCAAATTCTTATCACAAATTCTGCATATAGGAGGTTTCATAATACTAAATCTAATTAAACATTCACTAAATTTTTTATACTTTTATTATAGATAAAAGAAATTTAAGGGATTAGATCTAAATTTTAAGTAATTTAGAACAAAATATTATGAGTTGAATTATATGGAAAAAAAATATCAATTTATTAAAGTTGAGAAAAAGGGTAAAATCTCAATAATTGAATTTGATCGCTATGAAAAGAAAAATGCTTTAAGTGAAGCCATGAGAGCAGAAATTATTGATGCTTTAAACTCTCTGCAAGAAGAAAAAAGAGTAAAAGCAGTAATTTTTTATGGTGGGGAGGAAATCTTTTCTGCGGGGTTTGATAGAGATGAAGTACAGGCAGTAGTACAAGGAAAAGGTGATTATCAAAAGTTTATTGATTCAAATCATCTTTTTCATCAGATGGTGTTTGAGTTTCCTAAATTATTAATTGCTGCTGTTAATGGATATGCTCTTGCAGGAGCATTTGACCTTACTGTTATTTGTCACCTTCGAGTTGCTTCAAAAGGATCTCTATTTGGGCATCCTGAGATAAGATTTGGAGCATGTCCGCTTTTCTTCCCATATATGACTCTTGTGGGGCGCGGAA
This sequence comes from uncultured archaeon, assembly GCA_964396275.1. GTDB lineage: Archaea > Asgardarchaeota > Lokiarchaeia > Sigyniarchaeales > SOKP01 > Loki-b32. Next base: position 9,178 of record CAYNEU010000024.1, read on the forward strand.
AAGCTTTAGAACTTACCTTAAATACAGGAACTCGAGAAACTTTTCTCACAGCTGAGGAAGCTTATCGGTTGAATATTATTAATATATTAGTTAATAAAGGGGAAGTATTGAATGAAGCAATAAACCTGGCTAAACAGATCACTCAATCACCTGAATATGTAGTAAAGCAATTACTTCAAGTAAACAATATTTTCTTCGATCAAGTTAAAACCTTTGATACTGAAATAGACACAATCTTAAAAAGCATGAGCTCGTTATTAGGGATTTGAATTTATTTTTTTTAACATTTTTTTCTCAAAATTGCATAAAATATATTATATTTCTTAAATAAATGAAATAATATATAAGCTAATTGGAGATGATTATTCTATTAGAGCTGCAGTTATGGAGGATATTAAAAAAATAGTCTATAGAGAAGATTATCCAGAACCAATTCTTGAACCCGATGAGGCTCTGGTAAAGGTTCATTATTGTGGAATATGCGGGAGTGATTTAACAAATTTTAAATACAAAATGTATCAAGTACCATTAATCATGGGACATGAAATATCAGGGGAAGTAGCAGAAATCGGTGAAAATATATCAGATTTAAACATTGGAGATAAAATAGTAGCTATGAATGTAGCACTTGATGTTGGTAAAGGTGAATTAAGAGGTTTAGGTATTTTTGAAAATGGTGGTTTTGCAGAATATGTTAAAGTAAGAAGAACTAGTATTTTCCCTATACCTCAAGGAATTTCTATTAAAGAGGCAGCTATGATTGAATCATTTGCAAACATTACAAGAGCAATTAAAACATCAAGAATAAAAGAGAATGAGAAAATTTTAATCATGGGCGGTGGAAATATAGGGTTAGCTTTTCTTGATACTATAATTAGCGAAAGGAACCCACAATATGTTATTGTCATAGAACCTCATGAATTTTTAAGGGAAAAGGCAATTGAATTAGGTGCAACTGATTCATTACCTCCGAGCAAAGCAAAAATAAGAAAAACGTTAAAAACGTCCGGCTCCCCATCTTTTATCTTTGACACCGTTGGAAGTGAGGATACTATTTTAATGGGAATTGATTTAATTCAAAAAGGAGCTACTATCTTAATAGAAGGTATCCAAAAAGGAACCATTTCACTACCTACATTTCAAATTATCAATAAAGAAATTTTTATAAAAGGTTGTCTTGGACACGATAAGGATGACATCTTAGCAGCGATCGATTTATTTACTAAGAATAAAGTGCATCCTAATAAATTTATCTCTAAAGTGATATCTTTAGAAGATGTCCAAAAAACATTTGAACTGTTTTTGGAACCCGGTGAAAGAAAATTTATTAAAATATTGATTAAAATGTAATTTGCTCGAGATTTAATGAAGAAAAAACCAAATATCATCTTGTTTATAACTCATGACCAAGGGCAGTTTCTTGGATGTTATAATTCACCAAAAACTCCCAATTCTCTTAACACTCCAAATTTAGACAAACTTGCTGAAAATGGAGTAAGATTCACAAATCATTTTTGCACAGCACCTCAATGCAGCCCAAGTCGAGGTGGAATTCAAACATCATTATATTCACATCAAAATGGACTTATGGGACTTGTGGATAGAGGATGGACTTTACCAGAAAGAAATAAGACTCTTCCGATGTATTTAAAGGAACAGGGATATAAAACTCATTTAATGGGATTTCAACATGAAGCTTTTGATGCTTTTACTTTAGGGTATGACACAATTAGTAAGCGAAGGTCAGAACTCTTATATAACTGTCAAAAAATGAATAAGAATTATCGAAACTTTTTTGAAATGCATCAAAATGAAGAAAATCCGTTCTATGTATGTATTGGGGTTACTCAAGTGCATCGACCCTTTGGAGTATGGGGAGATCCTGTAGATCCAAGCGGAGTTATAATCCCTCCTTATTTACCAGAAAATGAGATTGTAAGAGAAGATTTATCTCAATTTTATGGAGCAATA
>CAYNEU010000025.1:0-2273 GCA_964396275.1 uncultured archaeon
GTATTAATTTTACCTTTATTTTCCCCCTTATCTTAAATGCTTTACCAATCTCCTGGGCTAACGGTAATAAATCCTTTGTGTCTGGTTTATCCATCGACTTAAACCATTTAATCTTCTTAATTCTCCTGATCTCTTTTTTTGCCGCGCGCATCCAAGGTTGTGTTAATATGTTCTTTTTCAAGTAGTTCCAACAGGCTTTCTCATGGCGATTCTTGAACCATCGGGGTTTATGGTCTTCGTCTATGTTGAAAACCCAGTCATCCTCTTTATCAGATAATATTGTCTTTCTAACTCCACTTTTTTTATCTGGATCATAAATTTTCACTGGCGTTCCTATTGTTGCAAATTGAGTAGATGTTGTATTCACCTCAAAATTGAATTTTCCATCAGGTCCGTATAGTTTAAAGGAATTGGGAACATCTTGTAGTTTTTTTTTTATTAGAGTCTCTGGGAGTTTAATAAAGAAATTCTCTTCGTTAATTTCTGCCCCACTTTCTTTTAGCAAGGCTCTAGCAGAAGGGGATTCTATTTTAATTCCTACAGTTGAGAGAAGTTCTATAGAAGCAGAATTTATTGCTTGTATTTCATCTTTAGAGAGAACCTCAAGTATTCTTAATTTCAATGTAATTTTCCCTCTCACGTATTTATTCCAAGTATTTTTTTTACTAACTTGACTGATTCAATAGCATCATCAGCCCATCCATCAGCACCTATTTCAATTGCATATTCACTAGAAGTAGGGGACCCTCCAATGATTACTTTATATTTGTCTCTTAAATTTCTATCATTGAGTTCTTTTATTACTTCTTGCTGAAAACCCATTGACATTGTTAATAGAGATGAAAGCCCAATGACTTGAGCCCCTACTTCCTCTGCCTTATCTACAAATACAGAAGCTGCTACTTCCTCTCCTAAATTAAAAACTTCAAATCCGTTAGAAAATAGAAAGCTCCCAACAAGATCTTTTCCGATACTATGAACGTCGCCCTCAACGGTACCAATGACAATTTTTCCAAGAGTTTCTTTACTCCCACCAGATGCTTTAATCGCGGGATCTAGTATTTCATCAATAGTATTTTTTACAACATTTGCCGAACCAACTAAATCTGGAAGAAAAATTTCTTCATCTTCAAACTGTTTCCCTATAAACTGCATTACTTTCCCAATAATTTTCAATAATTCTGCCGGCGTAGCTTCATTATTTTCAAGAGTACTACGACATAATTCTTTTAAGCTATCTTCATCCCACTCTATGATTAATTCTTTAATTTTTTCTTCTAGTGTCATTTTACACTCAATTTTTATTCATAATAACTTTCCTTTCTATAATTGAAAATGCGTAAAAAACTTTATCTAAATATTGAATATTGAAATGTAATGTCAAATAAACTATAATAACTTTAATATATAATGTGAAAAATATGTCGGAAAAGAAAAAAACATTCCAAGAGATAAATAAAGAGAACCGAATTGAATGGGATAAATTAAAATTTGATACTCAATTAATTCGTGCTGGTGAAGATCCCTATCCTGAAACATCACATAGTATAAGAACACCTATTTATGCTTCAAAATCATATACTTATTCTTCTCTAAGTGAACTAATGAGAAATCATTATCATTACTCCCGGACAGAAAATCCTACAGTTTACGCACTAGATAATAAATTAGCGACTCTACACAAAGGAGAAAGCGCGATCTCTGTCGCATCAGGAATGGCTGCTGTTCATCTCGCTTGCTCAAGTGTTTTACAACAACGTGTAGAACGTATTCGACCAGATAAGATTAAAAAATTGTTTTTAGAATCTAAATCCAAAGAAATTTCTAACGGAATTATTCATACTAATCAATATGTAGATATATACCGTCTTCTCACAAAATTATATCCTCAAATGGGATTCGAATGTAAAAGAGTTAATATGTGTGATTTATCTGAAGTAAAGAAAAATGTTGATGAAAACACCAAGTTTATTTTTCTAGAATCACCTGCAAATCCTTCTATTGATATAATAGATATTGAAGCTTGTGCAAATATAATTCATGAAGTTAATGGTAAATGCATCGTAGATAATACATTTGCATCTCCAGCACTTCAGTGTCCTCTCGAATTAGGTGCTGATTTTGTTGTTGAGAGCCTTACAAAATATATTAATGGTCATGGAGATTGTTTAGGAGGAGCTATAATTGGTCCAAAAAACGAAATTCAAAATATTCGCTTATTTTGGCATGAAATGCAGGGTCCTGTACTGAGTCCATTTAATGCATGGCTAATT
>CAYNEU010000026.1:0-4018 GCA_964396275.1 uncultured archaeon
GTGTTATTTCCTCAACATCTTTTAATTCATTTATTATTTCCTTAATATTTTTAAAGCTAGGCTCAATTTTTACGGTTGCATGAACTTTAGGGTGGTTTTCTATATCATATTCAATAGTAAATTTGCCAATTATTTCATTCTTTATCATCTTTTTGACTCGACGTCTGATAGTTGCCTCTGTTTTTCCTACAACTTCAGCAATTTCACTATAAGATTTTCTACTATCTTCTTTCAATTCTTCTAAAATAACAAGATCGATTGCATCCAACATGTTATTAATCTCAATCACAATAATGAACGATAATATATAAAATCTAGCGAAAAGCATCACCTTTTAGTTATCCAGTTATTAATTTAAGAAAAGTTAGTTTTTTTTAATTCTAAAACTTCTTAAAAAATATTGATTTAAAGGTTCCAATAATAACCGAGACGTTAATATATTGGATATATTATCTGGATTTAGACTCAACTCAATCGCTTTAGGCAATATTTGATAGATAAACTGATTAGAAGGGTTTCCTAATTTTATTCCTTTACAACTCCTTTCTAAATAAATATTATATAGGTTTCCTTTATATTCATAGAGCACTTTTTTATTAATTGATTTAGAAATTGAAAATGGAAAAATTTTACATACTATAGGTTTGATTTGTTGTATTGCACAAATCCATTTTCCATATAAATAATATTGAAAAATACACCTCCCATTATCTCTTCGTTTAAGAAAAATCTTAACTGGATTTTTGTTTAAATCAAAAATTTCATTCCCAAAGATTTTGATCATTCTAGCATATTCAATAGATTTCAATGGGATATTAAAACAGTTACAACATTCTCCACATGCAATACATTTCCATGATTCTACTTTTTTCCAAGATATTAATCTCATATATTTTAAAACCTATTATTTAATAATATTTTCATCCAAAATATTATAATCGACTTATTTATGATTTCAATTTCCTAATAGGATCATAAATCCTGAAATTTATATATTAAAAAATGGATATTTTCTGAGAATTTACTTTTCTCTAGAATTTTTCCAATCTTTCATTTTTTCTAAATTTTTAAATTCTTCTCCTGTGGGATGATATATTTCTTTAGTAAAAGTATATGAATCAATTAAATTCTCCTCTAAAGGTTTAGTTTGAGCACATGAATTACATGCAAGAATTTTTTTATCCTTATCTTTAGATGGAAGCATCATTCCCCCACATTTTTCACAGAATTCAACCATTTTTAATCAGTTTTCACATTTTCTACAGATACTAATTTTTTTATAGAAATGTTAACTCAAATTCATCTTCGATAACTTTTTCACTAGTTACATCCATATTATTAATCCCTCGTTTCAGCTTTAAAATAGCTTTTCTTAATATTTTCTCCTTTCTTACTCCCGTGCACACAAATTTCCCCGTTGAAAAAAGAAGAAATACAGCACGAGGATCTTTCATATTATATATTAAACCTGGAAAAACTTCAGGTTCATACATTACATATTCCATGAGAAGAACTGCTTTATTCAAATTAATAAGTGTATGTAAATCGCCACTTGCAACAATATTTTGAATAGTGATTTCAGGATCAGATGATTTAATGCCAAGCTTCTTTATCTTCTTTAATAATTTGCTAACTGCTTTCTCCGCATCTTGAACAAATTCGAGTCCAGTAACGACCATTTTACCGGTTGAGAAAATTAAAAATGTAGCTCGAGGCTTATCCTGTCTGAAAATAACACCGGGGAACCTTTCAGGATGATATTCAGCATCATGTAATTTTCGCGCTAATTTAACAAGATCTAACTTTCCTGTAAAATCTATTTTTGCTGTTGCCACAATATTGTTTACTTTGTAATCTAATATATCTTCATATGCATTTAATTCGTGAGAATTCTTTATATCTGTTATCTTTATCTCCTTTTTTCGTTTTTTATTAATTTAATAATTTCATTTTTATAAAGCTCATGATTACCAGATGATTTTATCTTTTTAAACAACCTACGAAGTTGTCGTTTGGCAATTGGTCTAAGTGTGTCGAGATCTAACTTTATATTTTCATCATTTGGAGGGGTGTTTCTACTTATTACTTCTTTTTTATAATCCAAATGATTTTTATAGATTTTTCCTCGATAATGGTATTTTTTACATTTTTTACAGTAATATTTATGCAATTTAATCACGATTTTCTTTTTTTATTTTTAACAATTATATCCTAATTTTAGATATTCCAGCTTTAAAAGCTCTTTCAATCTTGGTAAAGATTTAGGGAAATGACAAAAGTATTATTAACCACACTCTAAAATAAACAATTTATGGTCATGAGGTATGTAAAACTTATCTTTTTGTTTTATAATGACAGTGTGGAAATATTCAGCTAATCCTAGAAAACCACGTATAACAGATTCATCTTCTTCAAAAAGAAATTTTATTGTAACAGTTGCGTTATTTGATTTAAATTTAACCTTTTCTTGGACTCTATCATCTATTAAGGGAAGTTTTAATTCTGATACAATTTCATACGCTCTTTTTATAAAATTTTCGTGTTTATTCATTTCACCACCATTGAAATAATATTTATTAATTTTACCTTAAATCAAATTAATGATATTAACCGCTTACTATTTTTCATTTGCAATTAATTATTTCATTAAATTAACCAATATGAGTAAGCAAATCAAAAAACTCAAGGATAAATACAAAAAATTTCAATTTTTGTTTCCTTTTGAATATCTCATTTGATATTCAGGTCAATTTAAAGTAACAATTGCGATTTAAGGATATCAAATCATTTTTTTATCTATATCATTAAAATAAATTCAATTATTTAATTTTTTGGAAAGAAAAATAAGATTTAGAAATGGTGTTCCTTATACTGATATTGTGAAAAATGTTCAAGATTATGGAGAATGGGATTTTTATTTTACAATAAGCACGAAAAAGGAAATAGATTTGTCATCGAATGATACCATTAAATTAAAATTAAAGAGCCATTAATTATAATTATAGAAATATTTCTATATTCAAGATAAAGACGAATTACCATCATGAAATATAATTTTAATTAATTCACTCCAGTCTTTTATTCCAAAATCTGTCCATTCACGACAATTAACTGCCCTATAAATCCCACTCATTCCTTTATCGTTAGATTTAGGAATTCTATTTTGTTTTTTATTAAATTCTTTTAATATTTCGATAGTAGTGTCAAGTCCTCTTTTGCCTTTATATTTAATAGAATTAACTTCACCAAATACCTTTTGAAGCATTTCATTCCAAGTCCTTATTCCTAAAGTTAACCATTCTCCACGGTGAATTGCACTAGTGATTCCTCAGATAATTTTAAACATAATAAATTATAATCTTCACCTTCTAATGGAATCAAACTTTTAAGCTTATCCATATATTTGTCATTGGATGAATAGTTTGAAGCTCCAAGTGTGAACCATACATTCTCTCTCCGAGCTATTCGGATCTCCTTTTCTGTTAGGACAGCAAATTCTATCCCATGCTTTTTAGCCCATTCTTTTGCAGCATTCCATCGTTTCTTATATTTATTTCGATTAACAATGATTTCTTCCCCATATTTAATTTCATATAATCCACATTTACCATTTATATATTCGACATATGTATCAGGCATATATTTTCGTGCTTTTCCCTTGTTATCATTATATTCTATAGTAATAGGTTGATGCGGGTATTTTCTTACACTAGGGGCGTGATTGCATAACAGATATAGATCTCTTTCTAAACATGACTCGTATTCTACAACTCCGTTTGGAACTTTACTTGCCAGAATTATTCCCCTGTTTCCTCGTTCTTTTGGCAGAATTTTACGAACAGGAATCCAATCAATACTCATTCTCAATCAAAACTAAAAATATCTTACACAATTCAAATATGATTCTCAATATTTTCTAAGAAAAATGATCAGTTCCCCTCTTTTTTTAATATAAGGAGTTCAGAGGATTTCTGAAAAAGAGAGTCGACTCTTCTACTAGAACCATTTTATAATTTTT
>CAYNEU010000027.1:0-14591 GCA_964396275.1 uncultured archaeon
GAAATATCTGTAATAACTTTATCAATAAAATGTTGTGGGAGGAATTTAAAACTTCTTATATTTATAGAAGCATTTATATGTAAATCCTCTAAAAATTTTGATTCTATGTATGCATAAGGATAAAAAAAGCCTATATTCGAATAGTAACCCTTAATAAGCTTTAGAGAAATTAATGTTTTTATAAAAAGTTTTAATTCTGACTTATCATCTATAATTTGACAAAATGTTCTGTAAAGATTTTCATCAGATATTTTAAATTCTTCCGCGAAAAATCTTTTTAGTTTATCTTTTTCCAATTCATAAACATAAATTATATTATCCTTGGTTTTTACATAGAAATAGATTTTTTGGTCCTTTTGTTTTGATTTAGCAAAAATTTTTAAATATTCTTTTAATGATACCCCTGTATTCTTACTTAATGCCGTAAAATTGTGTTTTTTCATTAAAAAATGCCTATCCAATGATTTAATAATCTTTTTAGAATCTTGATACTCCAATTCGGGTGTATCTTGCATTAGTAAAAACTTCTTCAATATGACTACTAATTTATTATAAATTTTAGATTTTCTATTATCTTCAAATGAGGTAATTAAAGATTTTGAGATAATTCTTAAATTATATAATTGATCAAATTCCAAATCCTCACAGTAATCAAGAAAATTTAATAAAGAAATAATATTAACATCTTTTTTTTCTACCTTAAGACTTTCAAGTAAAAAATCTATGCTAGGCATTGCCAAATTTGGATTTTTCTTAAATAACTCCACCAAAAAATAGTGAACATTATCACGTACGTCCTCAGATTGATCTGTTAGAAGTTCGACAATCATAGAAAAATATTCTTTAATTAAATCTGGTTTATCAATCAGAGAAAATCCTATAATTATTAATGAGTTTACCCTTAATTTTATATTCTCAGAGTGAAGAAAAACCTTGATTTTCTGTAATAATCCTTCACTAATGAGATCTATACGATTTTCTGCTAAAATACTTAAAATATATGTGATTTTTACAACATATTCTTGTTGATCCAATAAATTTTGAAATTCTTCTACTAATTTTTTAACTTTATTAGGGTTTTTTTTTTTTAAATATCTGTTAAGTTGATCAACTTTTTCAAGAATTAAGCTGTCTTCAAATTCTTCAAGATCAAACATACTTAACTAAATTAAGTGTTTAGGCCAATAAGAATTTTTTGAATTGTTCAATTTCTATAATATCCTTAATGTCTAGAAGCAAAAATGTTGGATTAGATTCTTCCAAACTTTCTCTTGTACCATGACCCGAAAGTAAAGCAATACTATTGATTTTTGCATTCTTAGCACATTCAATATCTGCCGGAAGATCTCCGATATAATATACCTTATCTTTATTTATTGAATAATTAAGGTTTTTCTTAAATTTCATTAGTGCTGCAATAATAGGATATGGATTAGGTTTTCTAAAAGGAGTATCATCGCGAGACACAAAGACAGTAAAAAATCTATCTAAATTTAATTTCTTTCTAAAATAATCTAATCTCTCTTTACTAGTATTTGAAACAATTCCTAATAAAATACCCCTCTTTTTAAGTTGTGTTAAAATCGACTCTAGATTTGGTTTTAAGATTTCATATTTTTCATATTTCGGATACATATGCCTAAATTTAATAAAGAATATGTTTCTTCTCCAGATACTGGGAATAAAAGGTTTATATACTTCATTTATCCTTTTAAAAGCTATTAATTTATTTTTTGAGTCTGACTCTTCAAAAAGTCTCGCAAAATCAATAAGCCTCACCCCTTCTGTATTTCTCCATTTAAAAAATGTATTTCGTAAATAGATTAATGCTGTATATTCAAGTGACTTCTGAGTAATAATAACTCCATCAAAATCAAATAAAAATATTGGTGGGTGAGACATAGGTGTGTTTAAAAAAGCTATTTAAAACTTAAATTTATCCATATTTATTTTAGTATTGAAATAAGGTTATTTTTAATTTCCCTTCATGAAATTAAAATTATACTCTATTGTTTATTTCAGCTATGAAATCGCAATAGAATATGGATGTAACCCTACACCCTCTATCCCATCTACCGAAATGGCTTTTTGGACTGCTTTTTTTAAGATATTATAAGCTCCATTCACATCTGCATTGATAATAAACCCTCTCTGACTTTGATATAAACCTCTACAAGTGCGCCTTCCTTGATATTTTTTATGCCTTTTAATTGGTTCATCATCTAAGAAGTTACATTTTGAAGTGAAAAATTCTGTTTCTAAAATAATATCAATCCCAATTAACTCTGATTTATATTTAATTTGGGATATTAATTTGGAAAAAGGAATTTGGACAAAGTTCTGGTTATTACGCTTTCCAATTGTTATTCTATGTTTCCAAGTTTTATTATAACCAATGACTATCGTTCCAAAATCATGGTTAATACAATAATTAATTAACACTCTCGAAATTTTATGAAAGATATCATTTATTTTATTGTTTCTTTTCCGCGTTAACCATTGAATTTTTTTTGTTTCGGAATCAATCCCTTGCTTACCCTTTATACTTTTATATTTAGCAAGTTGTTTATTATAGAATTGATTGATTTAATAATACCGCCTTTAATAATAGCGGGTTGTAGTCCAGCATTATTTACAATAGTTATGATATTATTCAATCCCAAATCAATCCCAATGACTCTTTTTTTATCCAAATCTAAATTATTTACTTCCTTTTGATATATAATTTCTAAAACATAATACAATCCTTTTGGAATAATTCTAACATGATGCAATTTATTTCTTATACGTTTTTTAACAGGAGTTAATTGAGTTTTTTTCGGAAAATAAAGATGATCTTCCTTGATCCTACATTGCTGATTCGTGAAAGCAAGTATACATTCACCATCTTTCCTTTTTTATCGGGGTGGTCTTGGTGGGCTTAGAAATTTCTCTGGATGTTTTTTATATGTTTTAACGGATTGGAAAAAGGATTTCCAATTCTTATCCACAAGTCTTAAAGATTGTTGAGCAGTTTGTGAGGGGAGTTTTTTATATGTTTCTTTCTCTTTTAACATATACCATAAATTATAATATCTCAGCCAATTTCCTAAATAAAAATATTCTTGTCTCACATAATAATTAGCAAGATTATATAGATTTTTGGATAAATGGCATAGGTAAGATAATTGTGTAGTGTTTTTTAATTGGATTTGTTCTGTCAGTTTCATTCCTATTATTGTGAAGGAGCGTATCAGATTTAAAAGAAAAGAGATTGAAGATTTATATATGAAAATAAAAGATTAAAAAATGAAGGGAATGTAGAAATATTCTAAAATAATAAAATATTAAAAAAAAAGTAGTGTAACTTCTTATAATTCTATTGGTCTATTTCATCTGGTTCAACCGAAACGTGAGAAAGCAACCAATCAAGTTGTTTTTCCTTTTTATTGACATTCAATACAGTAGGGAGGATCATAACTTCATCGGCTTTTCCAGGCATAATAGTAAATTTTCCAGCTCTTAACATGAAGAACTCAAAGACATCAGGAATTTCTTTTTTGAATCGTAAGCTTTTCACTGGAAATCGTTCGGCTGAGGCGAAAATACCCGTTTTATGATAAATTTCATTCATTTCAATTTTATAGTATTCGAATCTCGTACTAATAATAATAATCCCGAGGATAAATGCTAATATTAATGTCATTACCATATAGAACTCCCATGGCAAAGCTAGATTGAGTTCTATATTCGTAATCTTGAATGTGATATTCGGTAGAACTAAAAAAACAAGAATTAAGAGGACAATAACAATAGCTAATATTAGTACGAAAAATTTTGTTGAAGAGAAATCAAATGCAGTTACAAATATATTTACAAAGAACACTATGAACCAGACATATCCTAATACCGGACTAGGGGCGCTAAATGCTTGAATGAACATTAAAATCAAGCTTGTGACGAGTAAAGGCCAAAAAAAGATAACTTTAGGGTAGGTCCTTAAATATATTTCATTTGGTTGATTTTTTTGTGTAGACATAATAAATTTTCACTAACTATGTATTTTAATTTAAAGAAGATTATAAAAATAATAGATAGATGTGTTATTTAAATATTAGTATCTTTTCAATATGCCTTAAATAGAGTCTTTTTACTAAAAGAAACTAATAGATTGTATCATTTTATAGGAAAACGCAATTTGTTGGTTGCCTTTATCACTAATCCCCATATGACCAGGAAGTAAATATTCTACATCCAAGTTATTTACATATTTAATTGAATTAATTAATGTATTTAAAGAACCTCCTGGAAAATCATATCTTCCAAAACTACCTCCCGTAAAAACCAAATCTCCGGGGATTAAAATCTTTTTGTCAGAATCATAATAAGAAATTGATCCTAAGGAGTGACCGGGCGTATAATGGATTTGAAACTTGTATTCAGAAGAAATTTTAATCTCCTTTATATTAATCAAATCTGTAACTTTTAATGGAATAATTTCGACTCCAAACATACTAGGACTAATTCCAAGATTTCCGGGAAATATTCGAGATTCATCTCCTTCTGTCAAGATTTCCGCCGTTTCACCATAAGCAAAAATTTCAATAGGATTGCTCTTACTTAATTTCATTAATGGATAAAGTCCTAAAACATGATCTACATGTTCGTGAGTTAAAAAGACTTTAGTTATATTAGATGGATTAAGATTACATTTTTCCATTCCCTTGAATAAACCTTTAAGAGATATACCATTCCCCGCATCAAATAAAGCTAATTCATCGGTGGCTGGATCTTTAATAATATATTGATTGCAATCCAACATCTGATTTTCAGCAAAATAGTATAGATTTGTTCTAACTTCTTTTCCCTTTTTTTCAGAGTCTGTACCAGAAAAAAACATAATGAAATTACCAATAAAAGTTTTCTAAAAAGATAAAATAGACTTGACTTTAATGTTTTTCTTTTCCAAAATATAAAATTATTAAGTATATAAAACTTAACTTATAATAGTATGGAGAATCAACCCAACATTGACGAATTAAAACCTAAAATAAAGCTAGGAATGAAATTTTGGTTGGAATTTGAGAATAAAAGTATTTTAGGTTCTGGATGGGCGAAGTTGCTAAAAAATATTGAGAAAAATAAAGAAGGTTCATTATCTCACGCAGCAAAAGAGTGTAATTATTCTTATAAATACGCGTGGAATATACTAAAAAGAATAGAAAAAAGAACAGGTAAAGCTATTGTGATAACGGGTAAAGGAGGTCGTGGTGGAGGTGGTTGGGTAAAATTAAATGATTGGGGGCTATATCTCTTAGAAATTTATCAGAAGTATCTAAATGAAATAACAAAAATTGAAAAAAAACTTGGAGAGTCTATGAAGATCAGCTAATAAATATATTTTAATTTCATTATTGATTATTTTCAATAAGGAGCTTAGTAACCTAGTTTTTTCAAAAAATTATGTAAAATGGGGTTTTTACATGGAAGACCGTTTAACGCAATTAAGTAAAATAAAAGTTTGCGATTTTATGATCAAAGATCCAATTTTTACTTTTCCAAAAGAAAAAATCAGTACCACTGAACTTTTAATGGTCAGAAAAAATATTGGTGGACTTCCTGTTGTGAAGGATCGTAAAGAAAAACAACTTGTTGGCATTATTACACAAAGAGATATACGTTTGGCTAGATTTGCGATGAGTTTAAATTCACCAAATACAACTGTGAAGGATTTAATGACACCAGAACCTTTTGCTGTAAAAGAAGATGATACACTACAATATGTATTAGAGAAAATGTTTATCAAAAAAATTCAACGATTGCCAGTAGTAAATGAAAGTAATGAATTGATAGGTTTGGTTATACAAAATGGAATCTTAAAAACTCTTCTTGAATTTTTTCAAAAATAATTAAAAGAATTCTTATTTATTAATTTTATAAAAAAATTATAACAATCATTAATTTTAGATTATTAATAAGAAAAACCAAATAAACTGTAATATTGATAGAAAATGGCACTACCTTTTCCTGGCACACCAATTATAATTGATATTGGTTCAGCATATGTCAAAATAGGATTTTCAGGAGAGCCTGGACCAAGATTTGTTTTTCCCTGCATTACTGGAACTGAAAAATATAAATCTGTGATGGTTGATGTAAGTGCTAGAAGTATATATGTTGGAAATGATGTCTCTCGAATGCGTGGTGTTCTTAAAATAAAACACCCTATAGCAAGGGGGGAGATCATGGATTGGGATAGTTTCTATGAAGTATTAAATTATATTTTTTATTCATTGCTTAGAATAGAGAATCTTTCGGAATATCCTGTCTTTTATTGCGAATCTCCTTTTATACATAGAGATACCAAGGAATATATTGCGCGACTTTTCTTTGAAACTCATCAAGTGAAAAGCTTAATTATGATGCCAACACCATTATTGTCTATGTTCAGCGTCGGTTTAACGACTGGGCTCGTAATTGAAAGTGGTGATGGATTAACATGGATAGTTCCAATAGTTAATGGACAGATAGTCCAACATGCCGTTCAGAAACTTCCATTAGCGGGTGTAGATGTTAATCAAAACTTAAAAAGTCTCCTAATGAGAGAAGGTGTAAGTATTTCTTCCAGTGCTGCGGATGAGATCCTTCAAGAGATCAAAGAAAAGAATTGTTATTTTGTATTGGATCCTAATAAACCTTCTACAACAGGAGAAATGTTCAGTGTTCCGATGCCTGATGGCTCAAGCATCAACGTTCCGACTTATATTCTCTATCAAGCTCCAGAAGTTTTATTTAATCCATCTATGTTAGGCTATACAAATATAATGAATATAACTCAAGCAGTTATTGCTAGTCTAAGAGCAATAGATAATCAATATTGGCATGATCTTTTATCACATATAGTATTTTCCGGAGGAAATCTTTCCTATAGTGGATTTCAAGAACGCTTTGAATCAGAATTGGATCCACTTCTTTCTCAACTAGGTAAGATTCCTAAACCCGTCGCACCTCTTTCTGCAATGAAAAGCGAATTAATTAAATTACAAGCTGTCGAAATCTCAAAGAAAAAAGAAGATACTTGCCCACATTGTGGCAATTTTGTAAACTTAAATGATGGAAAAGAATTATGTCCTTCATGTGGTGGAGTATTAATATTACCTGAAATAAAGATTGGTGTATTAAATCAAAATAACAAAAATAGAAATAAATGCCCAAATTGCTTAAGAGAAATAACTGATATATCTTCACTTTTCTGTCCTTATTGTGGAGCATCTATTGAAAATTTAGAAAGAACCGAAATCCCTGAAGAAATTTCAAAAAAATCACCTGCTCAAGAATTTTCTGAATTCATGGAATCTGCTAATAAAATAATCAAATTTTTTGTACCTGATAATCTTCAATTTGCAATTTTTACTGGTGCCGCTATTTTAGGAAGCTTACCCTCTTTCCAACAGTTATTTATTACTTATGAACAATTCCAAACAAATAGAGATCTGTTATATAGAGATATTAGCGAGATTCTTTAAGTAACAAATAAGAAATTTTGATTTTTATTTGTATTTCTTACTTAATTATATAAAATTGAAATATTCCCTTAATTTCTTTAAATATATAGTTACTTTTTAATTTCAAGATATATTTTTAAAATTAAATTTTAAGTTAACAGATAGGTTTTATTATTTGAAGCATAAATATCGGAGTTTGATCATAGGTACAATTGTAATATTTTTAGCAATGAACGCAATCCCGACGAGTGTGTTAGGAAAAACACGACAGTATTATTTAACTAGTTTTATATATCAAAATGAAATCCAAGGTGAGGGTTTTACTAATGCTATTGGTAGCGATAATAGCATATCTTTTGAAGCAACAACTTATGCTTTAGACATATTAAATTATTTAGCAGTAAATCCACATAATATTGAAACACTTAAAAGCACTTTAGAAGATAACATTGAGGAAATGTTTAATAATTATGAAGAAAATTTATATGATTTATTCTTTTTAATGAAATCGCTAAATATTTTAGATCAGGATTATGAAATTAATCTTGATTTAGAAAATAAAATTTATAAATTTCTAAATGATACTGAACAAATAACGGGTGGATTTTCTTATTCAAACTCTACCGACTTAGTTAGTTTAACTTCAACCTATTACAGTATTCAACTTTTTTCATTAATAGAAAAACCAATAGAAAATATTACAATACATAAGAACTGGGTCCTTTCATGTTATAATAGTGATGGTGGATATGGAAGCAATCAAAGTCTTACTTCTACTATGGTAGATACATGTTTTGCAGTTTTTATTTTAGAAGAATTAGGGGAAATTGAAGCTTTAAATAGTGTTATTAAAACAATAGGGTACCTCCAATCTTTATATATTATAAATTCTGCGGATCTTAATAATTATGGAGGATATGTGCCAGATGAGTATGCTCAAATTGCCTTGTTGAGTAGCACTTATTATTGTGTAAAAGCAGTTTCAATAATTGATAATACTTTATTATTCAAAGCAACAATAAGAAATTGGGTATTAGAACATCAGAATCTCATAGATGGTGGATTTGTAGATAACACTGAGGGATATCAACAATCTAAGTCCTCAGTTATAACTAGCTATTATGCATTCGAGACATTAAGAATATTAGGTTTTCTATCTAGTTTAACAAGTGAAATTTGGATGGTAGAATTTAATTACTGGATCTTAGGAATAGTTTTTGTGTCTATTGGATTAGTTATTGTAGTAGCTATATTTCTTTGGAGAAGAACAAGAATATAAAGATTTTGAGTTCGTACAATATTTTGATACTAATATAATTGCTTTTTTTAAATTTCAAATTTTATTATACTCAAGATGAATTATGAATAATAAAATCTTAGATGGAAAAATATTAGCAGAAAAATTAAATTCAGAATTAAAAGAGCAAATTAAAAAAGCGATAGAGAAAACAGGAAAACTACCAAAATTAGCTACTATACTTGTGGGAAATGATCCCGCCTCTCAAGTTTATGTGAATATTAAACATAAAACATGTCAAGCTGTAGGTATTGATTCCATTATTGTTGAGTTAAAAGAAGATATTTCAAAAGAAGAACTTCTATATGAAATAGATAAACTCAATAAAGATTCCACTATTCATGGTATTTTATTGCAAATCCCACTTCCAGAAAAATTAAAAGATGCTACAGCTGAGTTTCAAGAAAAAATATCACCATTAAAAGATGCTGATGGTTTAAATCCAGTTAATAGAGGGAAACTATTTGATTATAATGAAGAATTAGCTCCTTGTACTCCTAAAGGAATAATCGCACTTTTAGAAAATTACAATATAGAACTTAAGGGGAAAGATATTGTTATTATAAATAGATCAAATTTAGTAGGTAAACCACTAATATTTTTACTCTTAAAAAGGAATGCCACTGTTTCTGTTTGCCATACATCAACGAAAGATATTGATAGATATATTAAAAGTGCAGATATATTGATTGTTGCAGTAAGCAAACCAAAATTTATAACAAAAAAAAGAATTAAAGAAGGTGTTGTGATCATCGATGTTGGTACAAATAGAATTAATGGTAGATTATGTGGAGATGTTGATTTTGAAGATGTTTTTGAAAAATGTTCTTCGATTACACCTTCTCCTGGCGGGGTGGGGCCTCTCACAGTTCATTTTCTACTCCAAAATACTTTTACAGCTTATAAAAAACAATTGAATCTCACCAAAATTTAACTATTAAACTTCTTCTTTTAAGAATTTAAATCAATTATAGAAGAATTTAATTGAATATTAGTACTTATAATAACAATTTTAATCGAAAAAAACGATAAAAATAATATAAATTAAAGTTTAAAAAAAAATAGAACTAAAAACTTTAATTATAAACATTAAACAAGTAGTAGAAAATTTATCATATTTTAGATAGAAAAACAATTTCTTTATTAAAATGGCAATTCTTGAAGTAGGAATTAATTTAGGAATGCGGAATTTAGTTGAGATTAAGTATTATTCATCTTCAGACAATTTATTAGATCCAAACCTACGCGCTGGATTTTTAACAGCACTTGAAAGTTTTACCACTGAAGTGTTTGGCGATGATATTTCAATAATCAGTCTGGCTTCCTTTAAATTAGTTTGCTATTGCGAGATGATTCAATTACCTAATGATAATGCTGAAAATAAACAACCTTTATTATCATATGCTATAATAGAAAAAGGAACAGATGCATCAATAATAAAAGATCAATTAAATCATATTTTAGTCTATTTTCTCAATCGATACCCACTTAATGATATATTTTCGAAAAAACCTAAATATTTTAAGCAATTTGAAAGTCGAATTAATGAAATATTAGGAGATTTAAGACTTAAAACAGAAGATAGATTTCGTTCTTTATTTTAAATATAAAAAAAGGATTTTAAATTGAGTTCCAATTTACCTCCTCTAGCTAAAGCTAAATATCAAGAATATCTAGATGCTGGGGCTTTAGAAGATAGAATCAAAAAATTAGAGGAATTTTTATCTTTAGTTCCTAAACATAAAGCAACTGAAAAAATTGTCGCGCTTAATAAATCCCGCTTAGCAAAGATGAAGCGTGAATTAGATAATCGTAAGCAAAAACAAAAAATAACTCAAAAAATTATTAGCCCTTTTTCAATAAAAAAGGAAGGAATTCAAGTGATATTAATCAGTAGTTTTCAAACTCCTGGAGTCGGAAAAACTTCACTTCTAAATCTTCTAACTGGAGCAGCAGAAGAAAAAATTGGTAAATTTACAGCTTTACCAGAAATTGGAATTTATCAATATCAAAAAATCCGGTTTCAAATAGTCGACATGCCTTCAATCATGGAGGGTGCTTCTGATGGAGTTGGAAATGGAAAAGAAATCCTATCACAACTCCGAGCAGCCGATTTATTATGTTTATGTATAGACTTATCAACAAATATTGAAGAACAAATGAATTTATTATTAAATGAATTATCTAGGGCTGATATTCGAATAAATGTATCACCCCCGCCTTTAATAATTGAAAAAACAGGAGCACACAAAATCCAAGTGCTCTATATGACTAAAGAGGCACAGGAGATTGAAAGATTAGATGAATTAACAGAAGAAATAAAAGAAATTATACATGAAAATGGAATTCGTAATGGTATTGTAAAAATTTATGGGGAAATATCTCTTGATAACGTGATCGACGTTTTAACTCCTTCTGTTGTTTATAAGAAAGTAATCTTACTAGGAACTAAAGGAGATCTTTCCTATACTCAAGACATTTTTGAAAAGTTAAAAAGCAAGTATTCAGATAAATTTCCTATAATTTTAGGAACAAGTTATCAAAAAGAGAATTTTCCTAGAGATTTTGGTGAAAGAATTTTAAAATTCTTAAAGAAAATTAGGATATATACTATGAGTGGTGGAATTGTTGCTGAAACACCATTGATAATGGACGAGATTCCTACTGTTAAGGAAGTTGCATTAAAAGTTCATAGAAGTTTTTATGATTCTTTTGACCATGCTATAGTTATAAGAGAAGGAGAACGACAAAAGCGTAAAAAGGTTGGTTTAGATTACATTTTAAAGGACAATGATATAGTAGAAATACACTTAACTTAATACTTTATGCTTTCTATTAAGTTTGAAATTTCTTTAATCTCTCTTATATAATTTTCATTTAAATTAGATATACCTTCTGCAATGTTTTTAATGCTTTCCAGACTATAGATTAAATTCTCTAAATAATCGATAAGATCTCCTTTAAAAACTAATATCTTATATTTTTCAATCAAATAATTAGAGATTTCTTTAATTGTCATATCTTCTTTAACACGTAGATTAACTATTAAGTTTTCCAGATTTAAACGCCCGCAATCACAATAAGGATTATCTTTGCAGTTACAATTAAATATATCACTTGTTAATTTCATTATAAAATCAATAAAATCACGTGAGAATGTTTTTCTTTTCTTAACATAGTCAGCATTCATTAAAGATAACACACTGGCACTGAATAAATTGTTTGAAAAATATTTCATATTGATATTCTTAGATAAATCTGTGACTACATTTTTTGATAAATAAACATTTCTTAGAAATTCTAAGTCTAAAGCAATATCTAAAGGAGAAGCTAGATTATTTTGCAATTTTTCAATTATTTCAAGGCTTTCATCAACACTTAAAAAAGATTTAGCAATTGCTCTTCCTAAACGAGTAGCCTTGAATGTTAAATCTTCCTTTATCCTTATTAAATTAGAAGAGATTAATTTCTTTAAAATTTTTTCCAAATTGAAATAATCATTAATTAAATGGTTATAAAATTCAAAGACAAGTTCTTTTGTAATCCGCTGATTAAACATGGATATAAACGCAAGAATTTCAGTTTGAGATTTATTTTCGTCAGGATTGAGCTCATAATCTTTAATTTTTCCATTTAATAATTTTATGGCAATATTTTCTTCAGTAATTTTCATTTTAGGAGAATAAATCTTTCCAGGTTCAATAAGTAAATAAGCTAACCCCTTTTCATGCTTTTTTAATCTTCCTGCTCTTCCGAGCATTTGTTCGAATTCAGCAACGGTTAACCACTTTATACCCATAGATAAAGATTCAAAAATCACCTGACGAGCGGGAAGGTCTACTCCTGCAGCTAGTGCTGCTGTTGCAACAACCCCCATTATCTTTTGAGATTGAAAATCTTTTTCAATAATTTTTCTCTCTTCATTTGTTAGCCCTGAATGATAAGATGCTACATTAATACCTTTTTTTTGTAAATACAATGAAATTGATTCGCATTTTTTTCGAGTATTTGTAAATACTATCGTTTGGCCTTTAAATCCATATATAGATTTTATAGAAAATTCAGCTTTTATTAATTTAGAAATATATTTTTGTTTTTGAGCTTCGTTTAAGCATAATAATAGATGACGTTCAACTGGAACTGGGCGATTATTATACTTAATTAATTTACACTTTAATTTTTGTGCTAAATGCTCTGGTTCTCCTAAGGTCGCACTTAAATATAGAAATTGAGAATTGAATTGTGTTTTTAACCTAGCTATTAAACCATCTAATATGAAACCACGTTCTGGATCGATTAATGTTTGAATTTCATCAATTATTATTGTACCAATATCTCCTAAAACCTCCTTATTTCCGCTTCTTAAGATAAAATCAATTGCCTCATAAGTTGCAATAATGACATGTGCTTTAGTTAAGTCTTCAATATTATCCGCCTCTTTCTTTCCAAATAATGACTCTCCAATTCTTTTAATGACTTTTAATTTAATAGGTCTATATTTTTCTTTAAATTCTTCCGTTCTAATATTAGCTAAAGCAACAATAGGGACTAAATATAACATTTTAGCATTTTTGTCATTTAAAACTCTTGAAATCCCTGTCAATTCTCCTACAAGAGTTTTTCCACCAGAAGTGGGTGCCATAATTAATTGATTATTACGTTCTGTTAATAACCCTTTCTCAATTGATATTGCTTGGATGGGTAATAAAGTTGATAAGTTTAATCCTTTCAATACCTTTCTAAATGCAGGATCAATATCCAGATTTTCTATTTTTTGATTAAGATATTTTTTACTAATTGAGGGGGTCTTTTCAATATCATAAAGGGTACTATCTCTGTTGATAACTGGATTAAAATCTGCTTTAAAAGCCTCCAATACTTTCCTAATATCTTTAAATTTGAGTAATAAATGCATGAAAAAATTCTTAAATTTAGGACTGATTTTTTCTTGAGAAATTAAACCTGTTAACTTTATTCTATTTAATACAATATCAAAAGCACATTCAGAACAAATTATTTGATTTTTATATGATTTAATTTGAAGATTTTGATTTATTAAAGTAAATTTATGTTTATCCAAACAAGAATTACATAAAGTCAAATTGACTATGTTTTCTGTATCAAATTGTATACTTTTTAACATCTCTTTAACTGGTAAGATATCATCAGATGAAGTTTGACTTGAAAAAGCAATAAATTTGTTTTCATTTGATAAAATAAATTTCCTAAGTAAATGTGGATTAATTGGTTGTATACTTCCATCTTTCTCTATTTTATTGAAATTGAGCGGTCTCATTTTATTTTTAAAATCTAACCCAAATATTAAGGTTCCCCTAAAGAATGGTTCATTTACATATGTAAATGTGAATCTTTTTTTCTTAAATGATTTTAGGTAAAAGAAATTTACATTGAAAAGTAATTCTTTTCTATGATCACGATTTCTATCTAAAACAATGAAATAAGATCTTGAAGGAACACTCAATTTGAAACAAATTATGGATAATAATAAATTAGAATGAAAACCAACAATTCAATTTTTCTAAATTCTAAAAAACCTAAAATCAGTTGAAAATAATTTAAGAATTAAGATAATAAAAAATAGATTAAAATTAAAATCCAAATACTTGTTTTATTTTATCATAGACTTCTTTAATTTGCCTAAGTTTAGCCTCATCGCCCTGATTTAGGAAATGTTCTATCCATTGCGAAAGTCCTTGATTTCTAATCCACTCAAGGAAGTATTCAACAGATTGACGTTCTTCAGCAGACATTTTTTATTCAACTTTTCTTTAATGTTTAATTACTTTTTT